>JBGAOL010000092.1:0-11697 GCA_044221825.1 Gemmatimonadales bacterium | reverse complement strand
AGCTCGATGCCGGTGAATGCGAATGCGATCGACGCCCACAGGCTCAGGTCGGAGAGCTTCGCCGCCCGGGGGACCAGCGCGGCCAGGGAGAACTCGTTGGCCGGCCCGCGCGTGGCCAGCACGTATGCCGCGAGCCCCACCAGCAGGACCCCGGGCAGGTAAGCCGCCACCGCCCCGGCGTTCTGCAGCCACTTGCCGGTGCCCACGCCCACGATGTTGAGCAGCGCCGCCAGCCAGAGCAGCACCAGCGTGGCGGGAAGGAGGTAGCCCCAGGCCGTCTGCAGCGGGGCGCCCGCCTCCCCCAGCGCGTAGGTGCCGATGGTGGCGGTGGCGAGCAGCAGGCTCGGGTAGTAGAGGAGGTTGTTGACCCAGTAGCACCAGCCGCAGAGGAAGCCGTGCCCCGGCCCGAAGGCGCGCTTGGTCCAGAAGTAGATGCCGCCTTCTTCAGGGAACCGGGCCGCAAGCTCCACCACCGCCAGGCCCATCGGGAGGAAGAAGAACAGCGCGGCGCCCACCCAGAGGGTGAGCGCACCGACACCGTTGGCCGCCGACGTGGCCAGCCAGCGAATGCTGAGGACCGCGACGACGTTGAAGAGGACGAGGTCGCGGAGGCCGAGGCTGCGCTTGAGGTCGGGCGTCACCACCCGACCGGCTTCCCCTGGTTCTGCCGTTCCAGCCACGCCCGCAGCGGCTCGAAATACTCGGCCATGGCGCCCGCGTCCATCTGCCGCTCCCCGGTCAGCGCGAAGAGCGTCTCCTGCCACGGCTTGCCCTGGCCGGCCTCGAGCGCCGCTGCCAGCCGGGCCCCCGCCGCCTTGTTGTTGAAGAAGGTGCAGCGGTGCAGCGGGCCGGTGTACCCCGCCTCGCGGCAGAGCCCGCGGTAGAACTGGAACTGGAGGATGCGGGCCAGGAAGTAGCGCGCGTAGGGGGTGTTCCCCGGCACGTGGAACTTGGCCCCCGGGTCGAAGTCGGCCTCGGTGCGGGGGAGCGGTTCGCTGACCCCCTGGTAGTCGCGGCGCAGCTGCCACCAGCCGGCGTTCAGGTTGGACGCATTGAGCCGGCCATCGAACACCTGCCAGCGCCACTTGTCCACCAGCAGCCCCCACGGCAGGAAGGCCACCTTGTCCATCGCCTGGCGCAGCAGGATCGGGATGTCGGCCTCGGGCCCCGGCACCGGTCCGGCAAGCAGCCCCACCTGCTGCAGGTACTCCGGCGTGATGGCCAGCGCGACGGCGTCCCCGATCGCCTCGTGGAAGCCGTCGTTGGCGCCGTTCTGGAACAGGAACGGCTGCCCCTTGTAGGCCCGCTGGTAGAAGTTGTGCCCCAACTCGTGGTGGACGGTGACGAAGTCCTCACCCGTCGGCTCGATGCACATCTTGATGCGCAGGTCGTCCTGGGCATCGATGTCCCAGGCGCTGGCGTGGCAGACCACCTCGCGGTCGCGCGGCTTGGTGAACTGCGACCGCTCCCAGAAGGTCTGCGGCAGCGGCGCGAAGCCGAGCGAGGTGAAGAACCCCTCGCCGAAGCGCACCATTCCGAGCGGATCCACCTGCTTCGCGGCCAGCAGGGCGGTGACGTCCACTCCGCCGGCGCCGCCGCCCGGGGGGGCCACGAGGTCATAGATGTTGCCCCACTCCTGCGCCCAGAGGTTGCCGAGCAGGTGCGCCGGGATCAGGCCGGTGGGCGGGACCACCTGGGGGCCGTACTTCTCCACGAGGCGGGCGCGGGTGTAGGCGTGCAGCTGGAGGTAGAGCGGCCGCAGCTGGCCCCAGAGCCGGTCCATCTCCCGCTCGAACGCCTCGGGGGCCATGTCATAGCCCGAGCGCCACATGGCGCCGGCGTCCTTGAAGCCCATGCCGCGGGCGCCCTCATTGGAGAGCTCCGCGAAGCGCAGGTACCGCTCGCGCATGGGGGCGCCCACCTTGTGCCACCCCGCCCACGCGTCGAGCAGCGCCCGCGGGTCGCGGCTGGTGGCCATGATCTGGGAGATGGCGCCGATCTGGAGGCATTCCTCCTTGCCCGCCACCGGCCGGCACCAGCTGCCGCGGCCGTACTCGCCATTGAGCTGGGCGCCGAGCTGCGCCAGCTCCGCGGCCCGGGCGGAATCGGCCGGGGGCGGGGCAGAGATGAGCAGCTTGAGCAGGTAGAACTTGCGCGCGATCTCGGGCGGATACGCGATGCGGAGCCGAGTGAACCGCCGCGACTCGCCCACCAGGCGCTGGATGGCCGAGCCGTACGCCGCGGTGGCGTCGGCGGTCATCTGCTCGGTGTCCTGGTTGATGTACGTCTCGCTCACCCACTGGGCCCGGCTGGCCCGGATGGAGAGGTCCAGCAGCTCGGCCTCGGCCCGCGCCAGGAACTGGGCGGCGGTCTCGCGGCGGGGCTGCTGGGCGGGAAGCGCGGCGGCAAGGACGAGGCTCAGCGCCGAGAGCGCGACCACGGGGGCACGAAGGGCTCGGAGAGAGCGCGGCATGAAGCGCACGGAGTTGCTCCCGCAATGAGGATCAGCCAAGGAACAGCTTCTTCGGGTCGAGGACCTCGCGGAGGAGCCGCAGCTCCTCGACGGTGGGTGGGGCCACCACCGGCAGCGCGGCGCGCACCTCGAGGGGCCAGCCGACGTTGGCCTTCACGTCGTCCACCGTGACCCCCGGGTAGATGGCCGTGAGCACCATCTCGCCGGTGGCGGGATCGTTCTCGAGGATCCCCTTGTCGGTGATCACCTTCACCGGACCGGCCCCGGGCATTCCGAGCTCCTGCCGCGTCTTCCCCTTGCAGCGCTGGCCGGGGCTGGTGAGGAAGTCGAGCTCCGCCGGGAAGGCGCGGGGGTTGAGCCGGCTGATGATCAGCACCCGCTGGGCGTGCACCGCGATCTCGGCCGCGCCGCCGGAGCCGGGGAGCCGGACCTTGGGCTTGTCGTAGCCGCCGATGACTGTGGTGTTGATGTTGCCGTAGCGGTCCACCTGCGCGCCACCCAGGAAGCCCACCTCGATCTTGCCGTTCTGCAGGAAGAGCTGGAACACGTCGGCCATGGAGCACACCATCAGCGAGCCGGTCACCAGCGACGGGTCGCCGATGGAGACGGGCAGCCGTTCCGGCACCGCGCCCACCGCGCCCGACTCGTAGATCAGCACCAGGTCCGGGGCCTGCAGCGCGCGGGCCAGGTTGCAGGCCAGGTTGGGCAGGCCGATGCCCACGAAGGTCACCTCGCCGTCCTTGAGCTCCCGGGCGGCGACCGCGGCCATCATCTCGGACGGCGTGTACTCAGAAGCCATAGTTCACGCCCTCGCAGTAGTGAGCCTTGGCGGTGAGCCGGGCCCGCAGCTCCGGCTGCCGGGCCATGTACTCGGCGCGGTCCCGGACCCCGTGCACCCACTCATCGAGGTAGCCCTGCAGCTTCGCGGGGTCGCGGGAGATGTCCTCCCAGGCCACGTAGAAGTCGTTGTCCCGGTCGTAGTAGCCCTGGGCATAGCTCGGGTGGCAGCCCCACGGCTCCACCACGACCGCGTCGACGATCATGCCGGGGATGAGCGTCCGGTTGGGGTCGGCGCGGATCACCGACTCGTCCACCAGTTCCTCCACCACCACGATCACGCGCTTCGAGGCAAAGGCCGCCTCCTTCTGCACGCCGAGCAGGCCCCAGACCTGCGCGTTGCCATCGGCATCGGCCCGCTGGGCGTGGATCACGGTGACGTCGGGGTTGAGGGCGGGCACCGTGGCCAGCACCTCGCCGGTATAGGGGCAGGTGACGGTGCGGATGCGCGGGTTCACCGCCGGGAGGTCGGTGCCCATGTAGTTGCGCATGGTCCAGAAGGGGAGCCGGGCCGCGCCGGCCGACATCCGCGCCACCATGCCGAAGTGGCTGTACTCCTCGATCTCGAGCGTCGGCGTGCCCTTCTCCACCGCGCGGCGGAAGGCGTGCAGCGAGCCGGCGCCGGGGTTGCCGGCCCAGGAGAAGACCAGCTTCCGGGCGCAACCGGCGGCGATGAGCTGGTCGTAGATCAGGTCGGGGGTGAGGCGGGCGATGGTGAGGTCCTTCCGCCGCTGGCGGATGATCTCGTGCCCGGCGGCGAAGCAGATCAGGTGCGTGAAGCCCTCGATCACCACCGTGTCGCCATCGCGCACGTGGGCGGCGATGGCCTCCTTCATCGAGACGACCTTCGAGTGCATGGGGTGTCAGTCTCCCGGTACGTTGACCAGCCCTGCGGCGGACTCCCGTTCCACCGCCTCCACCAGCAGCTCCGCGGCCCCCGCGAGGTGCGCGGCGAGCAGCTGGCCCGCGCGCTCGCCGTCGCGGGCCCGCAGCGCCGCAAGGATGGCGCGGTGCTCCGGCTCGAAGCGGGCCCGGTGGGCGAGCATCAGGCCGTGGATCAGCCAGTAGCGGTCCACGCGCCGGAGCAGCCCGTCGATCAGCTCCTGCATCCGCGGCCGCGCCTCAAGGCCGTAGATGCTCTGGTGGAAGTCGACATCCTGCGCGCCCCAGACGGCCCCATCCTCCGCCGCCTCCGCCGCGTCGAGGATGCGCGCGGCCCGGTCGAGCTGCTCTCCGGTCAGGGTAGGGGCCGCCCGGCGCACCGCGGCGGTCTCGAGGATGGCGCGGATCTCGTAGATCTCGCGGATCTCGGCCGGGGTCAGTGCGCTGACCGTGGCGCCGCGATTGGGCTGGTAGGTGACCAGCCCCTCGGACTGCAGCTGGCGCAGCGCCTCGCGGACGGGGATGTGGCTCACCTGAAGCTGGCCCGCGATCTCGTCCTGCGGGAGGGCCTGGTTGGCCCGGAGGTGCCCGCTGGTGATGGCCTCGCGCAGCACCTCGGCCACGAGCTCGTGGGTGGCGAGCTTGCGGCGCCGGGGCAGTCGGGCGAGGAGCTGGTCGAGGTGCACGGTGGTTGGGCGATGGGCGATTGGTGACGGGAGGTGGTCGCCGCTTGCGGGATGATATATTATATATTATCGTTCCAAAGTCAAGCAGCACAACGCATTAATATTCGTCGAGGCGCCCATGTCCGAGACCCGCGAGCCGATGAAGGCTGGACAGCCGATTCCGTACCCGCCGCGCCGGGAGTATGTGGAGCCGGACTGGACCCGGATCCCCGGTTACCGTGGGGTGAGCCGGGAGGATTGGGAGAGCGCCACCTGGCAGCGCAAGCACACGGTGAAGAACCTGCGCGAGCTCAAGGACGCGCTCGGCGCGCACCTGCCCGAGGACCTGGCGCAGAGCATTGCGCAGGACATGGAGCAGCGGGCCACCATGTCCATGCTGATCCCGCCGCAGATGCTCAACACCATGAACGTTGCCGACCTGTGGAACGACCCGGTGCGCCGCTACATGGCGCCGGCGTTCGCCGACCGGCTCACCGAGTGGGCCAACCATCCCAAGGCCTCGCGCGACAGCCTGCACGAGCACGACATGTGGGTGGCGGAGGGGCTGACCCACCGCTATCCCACCAAGGTGCTGGCGGAGCTGCTGGCCACCTGCCCGCAGTACTGCGGCCACTGCACCCGCATGGACTTGGTGGGCAACGACGTGCCCCAGGTGGAAAAGCTCAAGTTCGTCACCCCGCAGAAGGACCGGCACCAGCAGATGCTGGACTACCTGCGGAAGACGCCGAGCGTGCGCGACGTCGTGGTGTCGGGGGGCGACATCGCCAACCTGCACATCACGCAGCTCGAGCCGTTCGTCTCGGCGCTGCTCGACATCGAGAACATCCGCGACATCCGGCTGGCCTCGAAGGGGCTGGTGGGGCTGCCGCAGCACTACCTGCAGGACAGCGTGCTCGCGGGGCTGGAGCGCCTGGCGAAGAAGGCCTTCGACCGGGGCGTGGACCTGGCGCTGCACACCCACGCCAACAATGCCCAGCAGGTGACGCCGCTGGTGGGGCGGGCCACCAAGAAGCTGCTCGAGGTCGGGTTCCGCGACGTGCGCAACCAGGGCGTGCTGCTCCGGGGGGTGAACGCCACCACCCAGGACCTGCTCGACCTCTGCTTCATGCTGCTCGACCACGCCAAGATCATGCCGTACTACTTCTACATGTGCGACATGATCCCCAACAGCGAGCACTGGCGGGTGGCGGTGTGGGAGGCCCAGCGGCTGCAGCACGACATGATGGGCTACCTCCCCGGCTTCGCCACGCCGCGCATCGTGTGCGACGTGCCCTTCGTGGGCAAGCGCTGGGTGCACCAGCTGGCCGGCTATGACCGGGACAAGGGCATCAGCTACTGGACCAAGAATTACCTCACCAGCATCGAGTGGGGCAACCACGCGGCCCTGTCGCAGCAGTACGAGTACTACGACCCGATCCACACCCTGCCCGAGTCGGGGCAGGCCTGGTGGCGGGCGCACCAGGCGGAGCAGGCCCGGCGCCACGACGCCACGCACGCGGTGCACGCCTGACCGACGGGAAGCGGGAAGCGGGAAACGGACCGACGCCGTCATCCCTTGGCTCCGTCCCCCGTTTCCCGTTTCCCGTTTCCCGTTTCCCGCAGTCGACTCCAGCAGTTGGCAAGGTGACACATGACCACCCGCGACTATCCCCGCATCCTGACCCCCCCGCCGGGCCCCAAGGGCAAGGCGATCATCGACCGCGACGCGGCCTGGACCTCGACCTCCTACATCAAGGAGTATCCGCTGGTCATCGGCGGCGGCCAGGGGGCCATGGTCGAGGACGTGGACGGGAACCGCTACATCGACTACATGGCGGGCATCGCGGTGTCGGCCACGGGATACAACCACCCCGCGGTGGTCAACGCCATCAAGGCCCAGGCCGACAAGTTCCTGCACATCTGCGGCACCGACTTCTACTTCGACGGCTTCGCCCGGCTGGCCGAGCGGCTGGCGCGGCTGGCGCCGGGCACTAGCCGCAAGCGGACCTTCCTGTCCAATTCCGGCACCGAGGCCATCGAGGGGGCGATCAAGCTGGCGCGCTACCACACCCGGCGGCCGGCGCTGGTGTCGTTCCAGGGGTCGTTCCACGGCCGCAGCTATGGCGCGCTCAGCCTGACCTCCAGCAAGGCCCGCCAGCACAAGCACTTCGGCCCGATGCTGCCGGAGGTCTACCACGTCCCCTACGCCAATCCCTACCGCTCCGCCGACCCGATCGGTTACTCCCTCGGCGCGCTGCACGACCTCTTCACCCGCCAGGTGGACCCGACCGACGTGGCCGCCATCTTCGTCGAGCCGATCCAGGGCGAGGGCGGCTACGTGATCCCGCCGCTGGGCTTCCTGCAGGCGCTGCGCGAGCTGTGCGACCAGCACGGCATCCTGCTCGTGGCTGACGAGGTGCAGAGCGGGGTGGGCCGGACCGGGAAGATGTGGGCCTGCGACTGGGAGGGCGTCGAGCCGGACATCCTGGTGAGCGCCAAGGGGCTGGGCAGCGGCATGCCGATCGGGGCATTCATCGCCAAGGAGTCGGTGATGACGTGGGAGGCTGGCGCGCATGGCTCCACCTACGGTGGCAGCCCGACCGCGGTGGCCGCCGCGCTCGCCACGCTCGAGATCGTGGAGGGCATGCTGCCGCACATCCAGGAGATGGGCGCCCGCATGCTGGCCCATGGCAAGCGCCTGCAGGAGACCCACGCCGTGGTCGGCGACGTCCGTGGCCGCGGCCTGATGATCGGGATGGAGTTCGTGAAGGACCGGGGCACCAAGGAGCCGTATCACGAGATCATCGACCGCATCACCGAGCGTGCCTTCCGGAAGGGGCTGCTGCTGCTGGGCTGCGGCAAGAGCACCTTCCGCCTGGCCCCGCCGCTGGTGCTCGACGCCTACGACGTGGACACCGGAATGGGGATCCTCGAGGAGTGCCTGAAGGAAGAGGACTAGGCGGCTCGGCGGCTCGGCCGAAATAGACGGGAGGCGTCCTCACGGACGCCTCCCGTTGCCGTTCGAGCCGACCGGCCGCCGAGCCGTCTACCCCTCCACCACCGTCCGGCTCTGCTCCCGCATGAACTGCTGCACGTACCACGGCCCGCAGCCGCCCTTGCCGCTCCCGCCGCTCCCCTTCCAGCCGCAGAAGGCCTGCGCCCCCGGCCAGGCGCCGGTAGTAGCGCCGCTGCGCTTGTTCACGTAGCAGACCCCCGCCTCCACCTCGTCGAAGAAGCGGTCGATCTCCTCCTGCCGCTTCGAGAACAGGCCGGCGGTGAGGCCGAACTCGACCTTGTTGCTCTCCGCGATCGCCTGGTCGAAGCTCGCCACCGGGGCGATGGCCAGGAACGGCGCGAACAGCTCCTCGAGGAACAGCGTGCTCTCGAGCGGCAGCTCGGCGATGGTCGGTGCCACGAAATGGCCCTTGTCGAAGACCTCGCCCCGGAGCCGGGTGCCCCCCAGCAGCACCTTCCCCTCCCGGCCCGCCTGCGCCACCGCCTTCTCCCAGCGCTGCACCGCCTTCTCGTTGATCACCGGGCCGAACCAGACGTCGCGCTTCGTGACGTCACCCATGGTGATGGCCTTGGTCTTCTCGATGATCTTCCGCGCGAATTCGACGTACACCTTCTCGTGCACGTAGACCCGGCTGGTGGCGCTGCACTTCTGGTTCTGCAGCCCGAAGGCCGACTTCATGGCGCCCTCGGCGGCGGCATCGACGTCCGCGGTGTCCATGACGATCGTGGCGTTCTTGCCGCCGAGCTCCATCAGGCAGGGCTTCACCCAGCGCTCGGAGAGCCCGTGGAAGATCTTCATCCCCACCGGCTTGGAACCGGTGAAGACCACGCCGGCCGTCAGCGGGTGCTGCCACATCGCGTCGCCCATCTCGCGCCCGTGGCCGGTGACGAAGTTGAATGCCCCCGCGGGGACGCCGGCGTCGCGGTACACCTCGTACAGCTTGAGGCCGGTCCACGGGGTGTCTTCGGCCGGCTTGTAGACCACCGTGTTGCCCGACATGAGCGCCGCCGAGGACATCCCGGTGGAGAGCGCCAGCGGGAAATTGAAGGGGGCGATGCAGGCAAAGACCCCGTAGGGCCGGAGCGTCTCGGTGTTCCGCTCGATGGGCGTCATCTTCGCCATCTCGCGGGTGAAGCCGTTGTGGTCCTCGACCTGCTGGCAGTAGTAGTCGATCAGGTCGGCCGACTCCTCGGTGTCACCCATGGCCTCGAAGCGGTTCTTGCCCACCTCGTAGCTCATGATCGCGCTCAGGAGGAACTTCCGCTCCCGGATGATCTCCGCCGCCCGGCGGAGGATGCGCACCCGCTCCCGCCACGGCAGGGCCGCCCACCCCTTCTGCGCGGCGTGGGCCGAGCGCACCGCCTGGTCCACCTGGGCCGCCCCGGCGCAGGCGAAGCGGCCCAGGATGAAGCCGGTGTCGATGGGCGAGACGTCGGTGATCGGCTCCGCCCCGGGCACCTCGACCGGCTGGCCGCCGATGTAGAGCGGGTAGCTCTTCCCGGCCTGCGCCCGCACCTCGGCGAGGGCGGCGTCGTAGGCGCGATGGAAGGCCTCCATGTCCACGTTGCTGGAGGTGTAGGTGATCTTCTGCTGCGGGGCGGTGGCGGTCATGGCTCGTTTCCGGTGGGCGCGCCTAGGCGCGCACGATGGCGATCGTCCGCTCCAGCGCGGCGGTGAAGCGCCGCACCAGCTCGTCGATGTCGGCTTCCTCGATCACGAAGGGCGGCGCCAGACAGGAGAGGTCGCCGTTGACGCCGTCGGCCTGGCCCATGTTGGCCCAGGTCATGAGCCCCGCGGCCAGCGCCTGCTCGCTGAAGGTCTCGGCGAACTTGAGCTTGCGCGGCAGCGGGGCCCGGGTGCCCTTGTCCTGCACGAACTCCACCCCCGCGAGCAGCCCGCGGCCGCGGATGTCGCCCACGTGGGGCAGCTCACGGAGCGGCGCGAGCTTCCGGTGGAACACCTCGCCCATTTGGCGGCACCGGTCCACCAGGCCGTGCCGGTGGATGTACCGGACCGCGGCGAGTCCCGCCGCCGCCAGGACCGGGTGGTGGCTGAAGGTCTGGGCGTGGAGCAGCGCACCGGAGCCCTTCGCGATCGGGTCGAGGAGGCGGCGGGGCGCGGCCACCGCGGAGAGCGGGGCGTACCCCCCGGTGATGCCCTTCCCGAAGGTCATGATGTCGGGCACCACGCCGTACTGCTCGATGGCCGACCAGGTGCCGGTGCGCCCCGCGCCGACCAGGACCTCGTCAGCGATGAACAGCACCTGGTGGCGGTCGCAGATCTCGCGCACCCGGCGGAAGTAGCCCGGCTCGGGCACCGAATGCCCGGTGCTGCTCCCCCCCACCGGTTCGGCGATGAAGGCGGCGACGTTCTCGGCCCCGAGTTGCTGGATCGCGGCCTCGAGCCCGCTGCCCGAGCAGACCGGGCACTCCGCCACGCCGGCCTGTCCCCGCGCCGCCGACCCGCCGCACTCGCAGCGATAGGCATAGGGCGCCGGGATCCGGTGGATGTCCACCAGCCATTCCCGGTAGTAGGTCTTGTAGTGCTCCCGCGCGGAGGCGGAGAGCGCCAGCAGCGTGTTGCCGTGGTAGGCGGGGAAGAGCGCGATGACCTTGTGCTTGGTGGGCCTGCCGGTCTCCACCCAGTACTGCCGCGCCAGCTTGAGCGCGGCCTCCACCGCCTCCGAGCCGCTGCCCAGGAAGTAGAGCTTGTCCAGGTCACCGGGAAGGAGGGGGGCCAGCGCGTCGGCCAGGGCCTCGACCGGTTCGTTGGTGAAGGCGGTGCCGTTGAGGTAGGCCACCTTCGCCGCCTGCGCCGCCATCGCCTCGCCGATCTCCTTCACGCCGTGGCCCAGGTTGGCCACGAAGGCGCCCCCCGAACCGTCGAGATAGCGGCGGCCATCGGCATCGACCAGCCAGCAGCCTTCCCCGTGGGTGATGAGCGGAAACCGCCGGGTCAGCTTGCGGTAGAAGACGTGCGAGTCGGGGTACTGGTAGGTCGCCATAGGACCGGGGAATCTACCGAAACGGCGGGGAAACGGGAAAAGGGAAAAGGGAAACGGGAAAAGGGAAACGGGAAGCGGGAAATGGGACATGGCGAGCGACCAGCCGGAATCAGGCGGGTTGGCCCCTCTCCCACTCCCTACCCCTTCCCGCTTCCCTTTTCCCGCTTCCCTTTTCCCGCTTCCCGCCCCCCAGTGCCTGAGCGGCGCCTCTAGATGAGCCTCGCCCCGTTGGGCACCGGCCGCTCCGGCCGCGCCAGGACGATGGCGCCGGTCTCGTCGGCGAAGCCGGTGACCAGCACCTCGGAGCGGAAGGGCCCGATCTGCTTGGGCGGGAAGTTGAGCACGGCGAGCACCTGGCGGCCCAGGAGGTCCTCCCGGGTGTAATGCACCGTGATCTGGGCGCTGGACCGCCGCGTGCCGATCCCGGGGCCGAAGTCCACCGTCAGCTTCCACGCGGGCTTGCGAGCCTCAGGAAAGTCCTCGACGCCCACCACGGTCCCTACCCGGAGTTCGACCCGCTCGAAGTCGGCCCAGCTGATCGGGTCGCTCACAGGTCGGGGCAGGCGTCGCGGCGGCGGGTGTCGGCCAGGGAGATGATCTTCCACTCCGTGCCTTCCTTGGCGATCAGGAAGGCGTCGACCCCGCAGTGACTCTTCTTCCCGCCCGCGTAGAAGGTGTAGTCCATCCACACGGCCGCGAGCCCGGCGTCCTGGTGTACCACGATGTTGGCCACCCGTTCATCCCACACCTCGGCGTGCGGCGTGCCGACCGCCTTCACGAAGCCATCGGGGCCGTCGTCCACCTGGATCGTGGCGGTGCC
>JBGAOL010000091.1:0-11725 GCA_044221825.1 Gemmatimonadales bacterium | reverse complement strand
GGACCGGCTGGGGGAGGGATAGGCTCATGGCGAGCATCGCGGTCATCGGTGCCGGCGTCGCCGGGCTCACGGCGGCGGTGGAGCTCAAGCGCGCGGGCCACGCGGTCACGGTCTTCGAGGCGGACGACCGGGCCGGCGGGGTGATCCAGTCGGTGCGCCACGGCGGGTTCCTTGCCGACTTCGGCGCCAACTCGATGCTGGCCCCGCCGCCGCTGGTGCGCGGACTGCTGAGCTCGCTCGACCTCAAGCGCCACCGGGTGGACGCCTCCACCGCGGCGAGCCGCCGCTACGTGGTGCGGGGCGGGCGGCCGCTGGCGGTGCCCACCTCCCCGCTGGCGCTGGTGACGACGCCGCTCTTCTCCGCCGGCGCCAAGCTCCGGATGCTGACCGAGGCCTTCAACCGCTCGCGTCCCGCCGGGAGCGAGGAGAGTGTGGCCTCGCTGGTGGAGCGGCGGCTCGGTGCGGAGATCGTCCAGTACGCGCTCGACCCGATCGTGGCCGGGGTATACGCCGGCAACCCGCACCGCCTCAGCGCCATGCACGCCATGCCGCTCCTCGGCGGCCTCGAGGCGCGCTACGGCTCGTTCGTGAAGGGGGCGCTGGGCCTGATCCAGGAGCGGCGCCGGGACCGCGCGCGTGGGGTGCTGCCGCCCGAGCCGGAGGGGAAGATGTTCTCCTACCGGGACGGCATGGCCACCTTGCCGCTGGCGCTGGCCAAGGCGCTGGACCACGACATCCACTATCGCACGCGGGTCACCCGGCTCGGGCCGGTGGGGAGCGGCTGGCGGGTGGTGACGCTCGGGCCCGAGGGGCCGGCGCAGCAGCTGGTGGACGCGGTGATCTGCGCGGCGCCGGCGCACGGGCTGGCGCGGATCGACTTCGAGGGGAAGCAGGGCGAGGACTGGAGCGCCCTGCCCGGGATCGAGTACTCGCCGGTGGCCGTGGTGGTGAGCGGCTACAAGCGCGAAGACGTGCGCCACGCGCTCGACGGCTTCGGCGTGCTGGTGCCGGAGCGCGAGGGACGGCAGACGCTCGGGACGCTGTTCTCGTCCTCGTTGTTCGCCGAACGGGCGCCGGCGGGGTACGTGACCCTGACGACGTTCGTGGGCGGGGCGCGGCAGCCGGAGCTGGCGCTGAGCCAGGACGCCACGGTGGAGGCGGCCGTGGACCGCGATCTCTCGCACCTGCTCGGCATCGCGGGCACGCCGACGTTCCGGCTGGTGCAGCGGCACACCCGCGCCATCCCGCAATACAACCTGGGCTACGGCGCGGTGAAGGAGCGGATGGACCGGCTGGAGCGGACCAACCCGGGGCTCTTCCTCACGGGCAGCTACCGCAATGGCGTGTCGGTGGGCGACGTGATGACCTCGGGCCTCCTCGCCGCGCAGGCGGTGGGGGAAAACCTGCCGGCGGGCGATGTGGCGCCCTCGGGAGCGACCGGATGACGGGGTCTCGCGCTCTCGCCGTGCCGCCCAGCTGGGCGGTGACGGCGGAAGCGGATCGGGCAACGTGGGCGGAGGCGGTGCAGCTCGGGCGGCAGGTGCTGGTCCGCAAGGCCCGCTCGTTCAGCCTGGCCACGGCCTTCCTGCCGCCGGCCACGCAGGATGCCGTGGCGGTGGTGTACGGCTTCTGCCGCCTGGCCGACGACCTGGCCGATGAGGTGCGTCCCGCGAGCGCGGCGCGCCGCCGCCTCGACCTGCTCGAGGCCGAGCTGCTCGGCTTTGCGCCGGCCCGGCCGGTGGTGGCCGGCTTCCGGATGCTGGCCGAGCGCGAGGGCGTGCCGCTCAGCGCGGCCCGGACGCTGCTCCGGGGCGTGCGGCTGGACGTGGACGATGTGGAGCTGGCGGATGACGTGGCGCTGCTCCGCTATTGCTACCGCGTGGCGGCCACCGTGGGCCTCATGATGAACCCCCTGCTCGGCGTCCGCGACCCCGCGGGCGAGGCGGCGGCGGTGAACCTGGGCCTGGCCATGCAGCTCACCAACATCGTGCGGGACGTGGCGGAGGACGCGGCCAACGGGCGGGTGTACCTCCCCGCCTCGCGCCTCGCGGCCCACGGCACCACGCCCGCCGCCGTGCGCGACGGCACCGCGCCGCGCCACGCGGTCCGCGCCGTGGCCCACGAGCTCCTCGCCATGGCGGACACCCTGTACCGGAACGCCGACCAGGGCCTCGCGTACATCCCCCTCCGCGGGCGCTTCGGCATCACGGCGGCCTCGCGGCTGTACGCGTCGATCGGCTGGCGCATGCAGCGCTGCGCCCACAACCCGCTCGACGGGCGGACGGTGGTGCCGCGCTACGAGAAGGGCTGGCGGCTGGTGCAGGCCGCGGGGCGCACGCTCCGCGCCTCCTTCGGCCCGTCCTGGCCCGGGGACCTCGGGCCCGAGCTCCAGGCCGTGCGGGACCGCGCCTGCGCCGGTGCCTGACACAGCGGCGGGGCGCGGCGACGCGGAGGCGCTCGAGGAGGCCGCCTGCCTGGTGTGTGGCAGCCGCGACGCCCAGCCGGTGGCCACCAGCCGGGCGCAGATGTGGGCCCCGGCGGAACGATTCCAGTGGCAGCGCTGCCGGGCCTGCGGCCTGGTGTACCTGAGCCCGCGGGTGCCGGCGGCCCGGATCGGGCGGTACTACGAGGGCTACATCCCCCATCGCGGGCCCGAGGCGTGGGGCCGCTGGGCGGGGCTGGTGCGGACCAGCGAGGCGCGGACCGACCAGCTGCGCCTGGCACGGATCCGCGCCCTCGGGCCGGTGGGGCCGGGGCAGGCGGTGCTCGACGTGGGCTGCGGCCGGCCGAGTTTCCTCAAGCTGGTGCGGCAGGAAACGGGCGCGCGGTGCGTGGGGACCGACTTCGATGACGGCGGCTGGCGCGAGGCGCCGGCGGAGTGGCCGGGGCTCGAACTGCACGCGGGGGAGCTGGAGCGGCTGCCGCTCGCGGGGCCGTTCGACCGGATCACGCTCTGGCACGTGCTGGAGCACCTGTACGACCCGGTCGGCACGTTGCGCCACCTGCGCACGCTGGCGGATGCGCGGACGCGGCTGGTGATCGAGGTGCCGGACCACGCCGGGCTCTCGCGGCGGCTGCAGGGGGATCACTGGGCGGGGTATCACACGCCGCGGCACACGGCGGCGTACACACCGGCCACGCTGCGTCAGGCGCTGGAGCGGGCGGGCTGGCGGGTGGTGCAGCAGCAGCAGTGGGGCACCCTGGACCCGTGGGTGCTGTGGTGGCTGGGCCAGCAGGAGCGCGGGCCCCGGGACTGGAGCGGCTCGCTCGAGGGCGCCTTCCTGCCGTTCGTGGCCGGGAAGGTGGCGACGCTGCCGCTCGCGCTCCTGGCGCGGTGGGTGCCCCTCGGATTCCAGACGGCCATTGCGGCCGCCTGAGGCTTTGCCGGAGGTCGTGTCATGACGTACGTCTTTCCGTTCGCGGCCATCGTGGGCCAGGACGAGATGAAGCTGGCGCTGCTCATCGCCGCGGTGGATCCCGGCGTGGGCGGCGTCATGGTCTTCGGGGACCGGGGCACCGGCAAGTCGACGGCCGTGCGCGCCATGCCCGGCGTGCTGCCCGAGATGCCGGTGGTGAAGGGCTGCCGCTACGGCTGTGATCCCGCCGCCAACGGCGCCCGCTGCGCCGAGTGCCACGCGCGCGAGGCGGCAGGCGAGAAGCTCCGGAGCATCAAGGCGGTGGTTCCCGTGGTGGACCTGCCCCTTGGCGCCACGGAGGATCGCGTGGTCGGGGCGCTGGACCTCGAGCGCGCCCTCACCCGCGGCGAGAAGCACTTCGAGCCCGGCATCCTGGCGCGGGCGCACCGCGGCTTCCTGTACATCGACGAGGTCAACCTGCTCGAGGACCACCTCGTGGACCTGCTCCTCGACGTGGCCGCCAGCGGCGTCAACCTGGTGGAGCGCGAGGGCCTCTCGCTCCGTCACCCCGCGCGGTTCGTGCTGGTGGGCAGCGGCAACCCCGAGGAGGGCGACCTCCGCCCGCAGCTCCTCGACCGCTTCGGCCTGGCGGTGGAGGTGAAGACGCCCACGGAACCGAAGGAACGGATCGAGGTGCTCCGCCGCCGCGACGCCTTTGACCGCGATCCCGCCGGCTTCACGGCGCAGTGGGAGGCGGAGAACCACAAGGTGGGGCACCGCATCACCCGGGCGCGCAAGGCGCTGCCGTCGGTGGAACTCACCGAGGATGCGCTGACCCTCATGACCAAGCTCTGCCTGGCACTCGGCACCGACGGGCTGCGGGGCGAGCTGACGCTGGCGCGCGCGGCCCGCGCCGCCGCGGCGCTCGACGGCGCGAGGAAGGTCACGGTGGCCCACCTCCGCCGCGTGGCCCCGCTGGCGCTCCGCCACCGCCTGCGCCGCAACCCGCTCGACGACACCTCGGCTACCACCCGCGTGACCCGCGCGGTGGACGAGGTCCTGCCGCCGGCATGATCGTCCCCGCCCTCACGCTCCTTGCCGTGGATCCCCACGGCCTGGGCGGCGCCATGCTGCACGGCGCGGCCGGCCCCGAGCGTGAGCGACTGCTGGCCGAGTTCGACCGGCTGCTCCCCGAGCCCTGGCCGCGCCGGCGCATTCCCCCCGGCATCACCCACGACCGCCTGTTCGGCGGGCTGGATCTCGCGGCCACCCAGGCCGAGGGGCGGCCCGTCCACGCCCCGGGGCTCCTCACCACCCTGCAGGGGGGCGTGGCCGTGGTCCCCATGGCGGAGCGGGTCCAGCCGACGCTCGCCACGGGCCTGCTGCAGCTGCTCGACGGCGAAGCCGGGGTGGCGGGCGCCTGCACCCTGGTGCTGGACGAGAGCCTGCCTGACGAAGCGGGCACGCCCGCCGCGCTGCTGGACCGGCTGGCGTTCCGGATCACCCTCGATCCACTGGCGCTGCGGGGCCTGCTCTGGGACGAGGGTGCGGCCGGTGCGGTGGCCGCCGCACGGGCGCGTCTCCCGCACGTGACGGCCACGGAGCAGGATCTCGCGGCGATCGCCACGGCGGCGCTGGCCTTTGGCGTCGGCTCCCCGCGGGCGGACCGGTTTGCGCTCCGCGTGGCGCGGGCCGCCGCGGCCTTTGCCGGGCGTGACGCCGTCCGCGAGGAAGACCTGGTTCTGGCGGGTGAGCTGGTGCTGATCCCCCGGGCCACCCGCATCCCGGCCCCGCCGGACGCCCCGCCCCCGCCTCCCCGCCGCCCCCGACCAGCCGGAGAGCCAGGAAGAATCGGCCGAGCCGCCGAGTGAGGGGGCGCCACTCGCCGACCGGGTGCTCGAGGCCGTCACGGCCAAGCTGCCGGCGTCGCTGCTGGCTTCCCTCGGCGCGGCGCGGAAGGGCGGCGGCTCGGGCAAGGGGGGCCGGATGATCCGGACGCCCACCCACGGCCGCCGCATCGGCACCCGTCCCGGCGACCCGCGCCGCGCCCGCATCGACATCGTCGAGACGCTGCGCGCGGCCGCGCCGTGGCAGCGGCTCCGCGCCCGGAAGGACGGCCGCCTGGCCATCCGGCGGGACGACTTCCGCATCCAGCGCCTGGAGCACCAGGGCGGCACCACGGTGATCTTCGCCGTGGATGCCTCGGGCAGCGCGGCGCTGCATCGCCTGGCGGAGGCGAAGGGCGCGGTGGAATTGCTGCTGGCGGAGAGTTACGTGCGCCGGGACCGGGTGGCCCTGATCAGCTTCCGCGGCGCCACGGCCGAGCTGATGCTGCCGCCCACCCGCTCGCTGGCACGGGCGCGGCGGGCCCTGGCGGGACTGCCCGGCGGCGGCGGGACGCCGCTCGCCAAGGCCATCGTGGCCTCCAGCCAGGCGGCCGACCAGGTGATGCGCGAGCGGGACGGCGGCTCGGCCCTCGTGGTGTTCCTGACCGATGCCCGCGCCAACGTGGCGCTCGACGGCACCGGCGGACGCCCCCAGGCCGAGGCGGATGCGCAGACGGCGGCCCGCGCCTTCCGGCTGACCGGCGTGCCCGCCGTCCTCATTGACACCTCTCCCCGGCCGTCGGCCTATGCGGCCACGCTCGCGGGGGAGCTGGGCGCCCGCTACCTGCCGCTCCCCGTGGCGGATGCGCGCGGAGTCTCCCGCATCGTGCAGGCGGCGCGCTCCGGGATGGCGGAGGCCGGCCGATGAAACAGCTCCCGCTCGAGCGCGAAGGCTACCGTGGCGTCGTCGAGGCTGTGGTGCTGGTCTTCCTCTTCTGGTGGCTGGCGACCGGGCTGCTCCTCGGCCTGCCGCGGGATCCGCTGGGCCGGGAGGCCGCCGCAGTGGTGGCGTCGCTGCTCGGCGGGGCGGGGCTCGGCCTGACGATGATCGTGCGGCAGGACAATTCGCCGCGGGGGGCGGCCATCGGCTTCCTGGCCGGCGGCACGCTGTGGGGGTGGGTTCAGGCGGCGCTCTACGGTGGCTGGCTGGTGGGACCGGGGATCGTCCGCCCGCCGGTGCCGACGGGGGATCGCCTGGCCGACGCGATGGCGGTGCTCCACGCCACGAGCTGGAACGAAGTGGCGTCCATCGGGGTCCTCGTGCTGGCGGCCGGGCTCGGCACCAAGGCGACGAACCGAATGCCGTTCTGGACGGTCCTCCTGTTCTGGACCGCCCACCAGGCGGCACGGCTCAACATCTTCCTCGGCGTGAGCAACCTGGACGCGAGCCTGCTGCCGGACCACCTGTCGTTCCTGGCGGCGTTCGTGGGGCCGCGGAGCAACACGCCGCTGCTCTGGCTCACGGTGCTGCTCTGGTCAGGCATCACCGTCTGGCTGGTGCGCCGGGCGCGCACGTCGGGGAGCAGTTTCCAGCGCCAGGGCGCGCTGCTCCTGGCCACGCTGGCCGGGCTCGCGGCGCTCGAGCATGCGCTGCTCGGCATGCCGGCAGCGCTGCCGCTCTGGGGCCCCTTCCTGGGCCACCTTCCCAGCTGATTTCCGAGGGCGGATGGCGATGCGACGGGTCTTGTCGCACTTGGCTGTCAGCTTCTCTTGACAAATAAAAGCGTCAGCACCAGTTTACAGGCCGTAAGCTCCTCCACCCCCAATTCGGCCAATGCAGGTCCTGGTGCCGAGGTCTCGGGTGCACACCACCGCCGTCGTGTTCGAAGAGCCCCACCGGCTCGCGCTCCGCCCCTTGGCTGTCGCTGAGCCTGGTCCCGCCGATGTGGTCGTTGGCGTGGAGTGGACCGGAATCAGCACCGGGACGGAACGCCTGCTCCTCACCGGCCAGATGCCGCCCTTCCCCGGGCTTGGGTATCCGCTGGTGCCGGGCTACGAGGCGGTCGGGCGGATCAGGGTGGCGGGGCCGGAGTCGGGTCGGGCGGTGGGCCAGCGGGTGTTCGTGCCGGGGGCGCGGTGTTTCCCCGAGGTGCGATGCCTGTTCGGCGGTGCGGCGGCCGCGCTGGTGGTTCCCGGGGCACGGGCGATCCCGATCGCCGACGGGATCGGTGCCGATGGCGCGCTGCTGGCGCTGGCCGCCACGGCCTACCACGCACTGGCCCTGCCGAGTGCCCGCCCGCCCGAGCTGATCGTGGGCCACGGGGCGCTGGGCCGGCTGCTGGCACGGATCGCGGTGGCGCTCCATCCGGCGCATCCGGCGCCGGTGGTCTGGGAGAAGGCGGCGGTCCGGGCGGGCGGGGCGATGGGGTACCAGGTGCTCACGCCCGAGGAGGACCCGCGGAAGGACTACCAGGCCATCATCGACGTCTCGGGCGACAACCGCCTGCTCGACGCGCTGATCGGCCGGCTGGGCCCGGGTGGTGAGGTGGTGCTGGCGGGGTTCTACGAGCGGATCGGGTTCGACTTCGTGCCGGCGTTCCTCAGGGAAGCGACGATCCGGGTCTCGGCGGAGTGGCAGCCGAAGGACCTCGTGGCGGTGGTGGAGCAGGTGAATGCGGGGCGGGTGCGGCTGGAGGGGATCATCAGCCACCACGTCCCGGCAGCGGCGGCAAGCGACGCGTACCAGGTGGCCTTCAGCGACCCGGGCTGCGTCAAGATGATCCTCGACTGGCAGGAGGCCGCGTGATCGCACCCACTGGCGGGACCACGTCCGAACCCATCCAGCTGCTGCACAGCAAGCTGCGCGAGGAAGCCCAGGCGGAGCCGGACGCGCCCGTCAGCACCGGGACGGCCAAGCAGACCCAGATCATCGCCATCTACGGGAAGGGCGGGATCGGGAAGAGCTTCACGCTCGCCAACCTGTCCTACATGATGGCGCAGCAGGGGCGGAAGGTGCTCCTGATCGGCTGCGATCCCAAGAGCGACACCACGAGCCTCCTCTTCGGCGGCAAGGCCTGCCCCACGATCATCGAGGTCTCCTCGAAGAAGAAGCTGGCGGGCGAGCAGGTGGAGATCGGCGACGTCTGCTTCAAGCGGGACGGCGTCTTCGCCATGGAGCTCGGCGGGCCCGAGGTGGGCCGGGGCTGCGGCGGGCGCGGGATCATCCACGGGTTCGAGACGCTGGAGAAGCTCGGGTTCCACGAGTGGGGCTTCGACTTCGTGCTGCTCGACTTCCTGGGCGACGTGGTGTGCGGCGGCTTCGGGCTCCCGATCGCGCGCGACATGTGCCAGAAGGTCATCGTGGTCGGCTCCAACGACCTGCAGTCGCTCTACGTGGCCAACAACGTGTGCAACGCGGTGGAGTACTTCCGGAAGCTCGGCGGCAACGTCGGGGTGGCCGGCATGGTGATCAACAAGGACGACGGCACGGGCGAGGCGCAGGCCTTTGCCACGACGGCCGGGATCCCGGTGCTCGCGGCCATCCCCGCGCACGAGGACATCCGCCGCAAGAGCGCCTCGTACGAGATCATCGGCCGCCCGGGCGGGGAGTGGGCGCCGCTGTTCGAGCTGCTGGCCACCAACGTGGCCGAGGCGCCGCCGGTGCGCCCGCGGCCGCTGTCGCAGGACGCGCTCCTCGGCCTCTTCAGCGGGGACACGGTGGGGCGCGACGTGGTGCTGACGCCGGCGACGCAGGAAGACATGTGCGGCGCCGCGGCCAAGCGGAAAGAAACGCTCGAGGTCGTCTACGACACGGTCTGATCCATGACCACCCGCGAAGTGCTCTACGCCGGCGAGCCGGCGACCCAGGACCCGACGCTCCCCATGGAGCCGACGGCCCCGGGCGGAGCGCTGCCGGTGCTCCAGGACGGGCTGGGCTGCCATGCGGGCGCCGACACCCTCCGGGCGGCGGCCGAGGCGGCGGGCAAGAGCGCGGTGCTGGAGCAGTACGCCAAGGACTACCCGAAGGGCCCGCACGACCAGCCGCAGTCGATGTGCCCCGCCTTCGGGTCGCTCCGGGTGGGGCTCCGGATGCGGCGCACGGCCACGGTGCTCTCGGGCTCGGCGTGCTGCGTGTACGGGCTGTCCTTCACCAGCCACTTCTACGGCGCCCGCCGCACGGTGGGCTACGTGCCGTTCAACTCGGAGACGCTGGTCACGGGCAAGCTCTTCGAGGACATCCGGGAGTCGGTGTACCAGCTGGCGGACCCGGCCAAGTACGACGCGGTGGTGATCATCAACCTCTGCGTGCCGACCGCCTCGGGCGTGCCGCTCCAGCTGCTGCCCAAGCAGATCAATGGCGTCCGCATCATCGGTATCGACGTGCCGGGCTTCGGCGTGCCGACGCATGCGGAAGCCAAGGACGTGCTGGCGGGCGCCATGCTCCGCTACGCGCGCCTCGAGGCGGAGCAGGGCCCGGTGCAGGCGCCGGGCGGCGGCGTCTCGGCCACGCCCACGGTGACGCTCCTCGGCGAGATGTTCCCGGCCGACCCGGTGGGCATCGGCATGCTGCTCGAGCCGCTCGGCCTGGCGGCGGGCCCCTCGGTGCCGACGCGCGAGTGGCGCGACCTCTACGCCGCGCTCGACTGCGCGGTGGTGGGCGCCATCCACCCGTTCTACACGGCGTCGATCCGCGAATTCGAGGCGGCGGGACGGACGGTGATCGGCTCGGGCCCGGTGGGGGTCGAGGGGACGGCCGCGTGGCTCCAGGCCATCGGTGACGCCTGCGGGACCAGCCAGAAGGCCATCGACAGCGCCAAGCAGAAGTTCCTGCCCGCCATCCAGGGTGCGCTGGCGCGCTTCCCGGTGAAGGGGCGGATCACGCTGTCGGGTTACGAGGGCTCCGAGCTCCTGGTGGCGCGCCTCCTGGTGGAGAGCGGCGCCGAGGTGCCCTACGTGGGGAGCGCCTGCCCGCGGACGCCGTGGAGCGACGCGGACCGCGAGTGGCTCGAGGCGCACGGCACGCACGTGCAGTTCCGCGCCTCCCTCGAGAACGACCTGGCGGCCATGGAAGCCTTCCAGCCGGACCTGGCCGTGGGCACGACGCCCGTGGTGCAGGCGGCCAAGGAGAAGGCCATCCCGGCGCTCTACTTCACCAACCTCATCTCCGCGCGGCCGCTGTTCGGCCCGGCGGGCGCCGGCTCGCTGGCGCAGGTGGTGAACGGCGCGCTCAAGAACAAGGATCGCTTCACCCGCTTCAAGAGCTTCTTCGCGGGCGTGGGCGAGGGGCATGCGGCGGGGGTGTGGGAGGACGTGCCGGAGGATCGCCCGGAGTTCCGGGAGCACTATCGCCGCCACCTGGCCAAGCAGGCGGCCAAGAAGAAGGCGGAGGACATGGTCTGATGCTCGTCCTCGACCACGATCGCGCGGGCGGCTACTGGGGCGCCGTGTACGTCTTCACCGCGGTGAAGGGACTGCAGGTGGTCATCGACGGCCCGGTGGGCTGCGAGAACCTGCCGGTCACCTCGGTGCTGCACTACACGGATGCGCTCCCGCCGCACGAGCTGCCGATCGTGGTCACCGGCCTCGGCGAGGAAGAGCTGGGCCAGACGGGCACCGAGGGCAGCATGAAGCGGGCGCACAAGGTGCTCGACCCGGAGCTCCCGTCGGTGGTGGTGACGGGGAGCATCGCCGAGATGATCGGCGGCGGGGTGACGCCGGAGGGCACCAACCTGCAGCGCTTCCTGCCCCGGACCATCGACGAGGACCAGTGGCAGGCCGGCAACCGCGCCATGTACTGGCTGTGGACCGAGTACGGCCTCAAGCGCGGCGTGGCGCGGGACCGCACGCCCCGGGCGCCGGGTGCCAAGCCGACGGTCAACATCATTGGCCCCTGCTACGGCACGTTCAACATGCCGAGCGACCTGGCCGAGATCCGCCGGCTGGTGGAGGGGATCGGCGCCGAGGTCAACCTGGTGTTCCCGCTCGGGACCCACCTGGCCGACGTGCCGAAGCTGGTGGACGGCGACGTGAACATCGTGATGTACCGCGAGTTCGGGCGGATGCTCTGTGAGGCGCTCGGCCGGCCGTACCTGCAGGCGCCGATCGGCCTCGAGAGCACCACGATGTTCCTGCGGAAGCTGGGCGAGCTGCTGGAGCTCGATCCCGAGCCGTTCATCGAAAAGGAAAAGCACACCACGATCAAGCCGGTGTGGGACCTCTGGCGGAGCGTGACGCAGGACTTCTTCTCCACGGCGAGCTTCGGGATCGTGGCCACGGAGACCTACACGCGCGGGATCCGGCACTTCCTCGAGGACGAGATGGGCCTCCCGTGCACCCTCGCGGTGGCGCGGAAGCCCGGGGCCAAGACGGACAACCCGGCGGTGCTGGACCAGCTCAAGGCGCAGCCGCCGCTGGTGCTCTTCGGCAGCTACAACGAGCGGATGTACCTGGCGGAGCTGGGCCTCAAGACGAGCTACATCCCGGCCTCGTTCCCCGGCGCCATCATCCGCCGCCACACCGGCACGCCGTTCATGGGCTACGCCG
>JBGAOL010000090.1:0-11582 GCA_044221825.1 Gemmatimonadales bacterium | reverse complement strand
CATGCAGGCGGACTTCCTGGCGCTGGCCCTCGAGCTGGACCAGCGGTCCCTGCTGCGCTACCACCC
This sequence comes from Gemmatimonadales bacterium, assembly GCA_044221825.1. Taxonomy (GTDB): domain Bacteria; phylum Gemmatimonadota; class Gemmatimonadetes; order Gemmatimonadales; family GWC2-71-9; genus JADJOM01. The sequence goes on along the minus strand of JBGAOL010000090.1, from coordinate 11,516 downwards.
CAGCAAGACGCCGGCGGAGTACGCCCGCGAGGCGCAGCTGGGCGCGGCGGCGCGGGACGAGTTCCGCGAGCTGGTGCGCGGGCTCTACCGTGCGGCGTTCGGCGGGGCGCCGGTGACGGCGGACGAAGCGGCGGCGTGGCGGGCCCGGAGCGATGTGGGGCGGTATGCGGGCGCGCACTGAGGCGCTGGTCGGGGTGGTGTCGCTGGCCCTGCTCGCCACGGTGGCGGCGGCGCTGGGCGGCCGCGAGAACCGCGGCGAGGCCGCCGACTCCCGTGCCTCGAGCTACGTGGCCGGGCCCTACGGCACCCGCGGCCTCGCCGACGCGCTCACCCGCCTGGGCGTGGAGGTGCGCCGCCACCGCACCGGGGCCCGGCGGCTGCCTGACACGGAGGACTCGCTCCGCACCGCGCTGGTCCTCGCGGATCCCCTGATGCCCCCCTCGCCCGACGACGTGACGCGCTTCGTGGCCTGGGCCGGGGAGCGCCCGGGGCGGGACCTGGTGCTGGCCGGCCGCGGGGCCGACGGGGTGCTCAAGTGCTACGGGCTGGCCGTGGACTGGCGCGGCGCCGACAGCGTCGCCGTGGCCGGGACCGGGGCGTGGCCGGCCGTAGAGGCCGTCCTGGCCGCCCACGCCGAGGTGGTGCTCACCGACTCGAGCCGAGTCGAGGATGCGGGGACCGCACGCTGCGTGGTCCCCGCCGTGGCCCGGGCGGACACGCTGCTCGAGGCGCGGTCGGGCCGCGTGGTGGCCGTGCGGCTCTGGCTCGCGGACGGCACGCGGAGCGTGCTGGCGCTGGCGGATGCCGGCCTGCTCCGCAACCGCGCGCTCCGGGAGACGGCGGCCGGTCCCTTTGCCCTGGGCCTCTTCGTCGGGCGCTACGACCGGGTGGTGTTCGAGGAGACGAGCCAGGGCTTCGGCGCCGGCGGCTCGCTGGGCGACGCGGTGCTGGCGTGGAGCTGGCGGTCGCCGCTCGGCTGGGCGGCGTGGCAGCTGGCCGGGGTGGGGCTGCTGGTGCTGCTGGCGGGCGCCATTCGCTTCGGGCCGGTGCGACGGCTGGGCGGGCGGCGGCGGCGCTCGTCGCTCGAGCACGTGCGCGCGCTGGCCACCGCGCTCGCCGCCGCGCGCGGCCACGACGTGGCCATCCAGGCCATGCTCCGCGGGCTCCGCCGCCGGCTCAACCCCGCGGCCCGCGTCCGGGGTGACGCCGGCCCGTGGCTCCGCCAGCTGCAGGAGCATGCCCGCTCCCCGCGCGCGCAGGCGGAGACGAGGACATTGCAGGCACTCACCAGGCCCGGGCAGGACGCCGACGGCGTGCTCCGGGCCGCCACTGCCGTGGAGGACCTGTGGGAGGAACTGAGGCCCTGACTGCCGCCGAGGTCGAGGCGGAGGCGCACGTCGCGCGGGAGCTGGTGGCGGCGCTCGGGCGCGTGGTGCTCGGGCAGGAGGCGGTGATCACCGAGGCGGTCCTGGCGCTCATGGCGCGCGGCCACGTGCTGCTCGAGGGCGCGCCGGGCACCGCCAAGACGCTGCTGGTGCGCACCCTGGCCGAGGCCATGGGCCTCACCTTCCGGCGGATCCAGTTCACGCCGGACCTGATGCCGAGCGACATCACCGGCGTCAACCTCCTCACCAGCACCGGCGGCTTCAGCTTCCGCCCCGGCCCGCTCTTCGGCGACCTGGTGCTGGGCGACGAGATCAACCGCGCCCCCGCCAAGACCCAGGCGGCGCTGCTCGAGGCCATGCAGGAGCGGCACGTGACGGTGGACGGCACCAGCCACCCGCTCTCCGCCAGCTTCACGGTGTTCGCCACGCAGAACCCGATCGAGTTCGAGGGCACCTACCCGCTGCCGGAGGCGGAGCTGGACCGCTTCCTGATCAAGAGCCTGCTCGAGTACCCCTCGGCGGAGGCGGAGCAGGGCGTGCTGGCGCGGGTGCTGGGGGGCTTCGAGGCCGCCGAGCCCGCCAGCTTCGGCGTGACGCGCCTGCTCGATGCCGAGGGCCTAGCGCGGCTTCGCTCGGCCACGCGGCGGGTCCGGGTGGAGCCGACGCTCACCGCCTATATCACCACGCTGGTGCGCGCCACCCGCGGCGCGCCGGCGCTCACGCTCGGCGCCTCGCCGCGCGCCAGCGTGGCGCTGCTCCGGCTGGCGCAGGCGGCCGCGCTGCTTGAGGGACGCGACTACGTGGTGCCGGACGACGTGAAGCGACTGGCCCCGCCGGTGCTCCGCCACCGGGTGGCGGTGGCGCCGGAACTCGAGCTCGAGGGCGTCACCCCCGACCAGGCGCTCCGTACCATCCTGGAGCGGATCGAGGCGCCGCGGTGATCTACCTGCCGTCCCGGCGCTGGTACCTGGTGGCGGCGGCGCTCGCCCTCGTGGCGCCGCTGGCGCTGCTGTGGCCGCGGGCGGTGGTGGTGCTGGTGCTCCTCGATGTGCTGTGGGTGGTGGCGTTCGTGGTGGACGTCTGGCGGCTGGCAGGCCTCACCGACGCGGTGCCTGCCGTGGAGCGCGCGGCGCCGCCCGCCTTCTCGCTCGGGCGGCCGCTGCCGGTGACCTATCGCTGGTCACACCCGCTTCCTCGCCCGCTCACTGTGCTGGTGCGGGAGCAGTGGCCGGGGCCGCTGGCGGGGCCGCGGGAGCGCGGCCTCACGCTCCCGCCCGAGACCGCGTTCGAGGAGGGCCTCGAGCTGGTGCCGCTCCACCGCGGCCGGGCGGACGGAGGGACGCTGGCCCTCCGGCTGCTCGGGCCGTGGGGCCTGGCCTGGCGCCAGGTGCGCCGCGAGCTGCCCTGGCGCGCCACGGTGTACCCGAACCTCGTGGGTGCGTCGCTCCGCTCGCTGCCGACGCAGGCGCAGCGCCGCCGGGAGGCGGGCTTCCGCGCGGTGCGGCGCATCGGCGAGGGGCGGATGTTCGAGAGCCTCAAGGAGTGGGTCCCCGGCGAGGACACCCGCACCATCGACTGGAAGGCCACGGCGCGCCGCGGCAAGGTGATGGCGCGCCAGTACGAGGACGAGCGGCGGCAGCAGGTGCTGATCGTCATCGACTGTGGCCGCGCGCTGGCCGCGGAGCACGCCGAGGGGCGCTCCCGGCTCGAGGCGGTGGTGGAGGCGGCGCTCCGGCTGGCGCACAGCGCGGAGGAGCACGACGACAACGTGGGGCTCATGGCCTTCGCCGACACGGTGCAGCAGTTCGTGCCCCCGGCCCGCGGGCGACGGGCGCTCCGCGCGGTGCTCGATGCCCTCGCCGAGGTGGAGGGCAAGCTGGTGGAGCCGGATTACCCCGCGGCGTTTGCCTACCTGGCCGCGCGGAACCGGAAGCGAGCCCTCACGGTGATCTTCACGGACGTCATCGACCGCACCGCCAGCGAGGCGCTGCTGGCGCAGGCGGGCGCGCTCCGGCCGCGGCACGTGCCGCTCACGGTGGCGCTCCGCGATCCCGCCCTCGAGCTGGTGGCCACCGCCCGGCCCGCCACCACCGCCGGTGCCTTCGAGCGCGCGGCCGCCGAGGAACTGCTGCAGGCGCGCGAGGAGGCACTGGCCGACATGCGCGCCCGGGGCGTGCTGGTTCTGGATGTCCCGCCGGCCGGGGCCGCGGCCGCCGTGGTGGACCAGTACAACCACCTCAAGCGGCGTGGCGTGATCTGACGCGCCACGTTGCGGGACGGGAATGAGAACGGGCCGCCAGGTGGCGGCCCGTCGTCGTTCCGGTCGCGGCGGCGTCAGCCAGCGAGGTTCGGGAAGATCACCTGGGCCGGGTGCTCCATGGCGCGGATGTAGTCCCGGTCGAAGGCCGCCGACACCGATTCGCGCCGGGAGTAGGGGCCCGGGGTGTAGCTCCGCGAGGTCACGCCCTGCTGCGACAGCTCGCAGACGTGCCAGTCCTCCCGGTTGGTCATGTCCCAGAACCGGGTGCCGTCCTCGATGTCGAAGGCGGGATCGGCGAGCGTGGCCGGGTGGAAGAGCCAGCTGCAGAAGACCCGGGTGCGGTCCACCGCCACGGGCCAGAGCACGTGGAACATCACGTAGTCGGGGTGCAGGCTCAGCAGCATGTTGGGCATGATGCTGTAGTAGTACACCCGGTCGTGGTCCTCCTCGGGGAGCGTCGCGCTCACGGGGACGCCGCAGACGCGCCCCGTCAGGGTCATGCTCCTGGCATCCTCGGCCAGGACCATGTAGCCGCCGAGGTAGGGGCCGTCGGTGAGGTCGTTCTCGCCGAGGGAGGGCGGCGTGCGCTTGGTGAGGGTGGGGTGCACCAGCGGGCAGTGATAGCACTCCGAGTAGTTCTGGACGATGAGCTTCCAGTTGGCCCGGATGTCGTACTCGATGGTCTTGCCGAGCTTGAGGGAGGGCATCGCGAAGCGCGTGAAGCGGCCGAGCAGTGGGGCGTGCGTCTCCTCGAAGCTGGCGGGGTTCTCCGCGAGGTTGATGAAGATGAAGCCCTCCCAGAGCGCCAGCGGCACGGCCTTGAGCGGCCAGTCGGCCTTCTTGAAGCCCTCGAGGTCGTGGGTGGCCGGGGCGCCGATGAGGCGGCCGTCGAGCCCGTAGGTCCAGGCGTGGTAGGGGCACTGGATGGTCTCGCTGAACTGCCCCTGGTGCTCCTCGCAGATCCGGCTGCCCCGGTGGCGGCAGACGTTGTAGAAGGCGCGGACGGTGCCCTGCTGGTCGCGCAGGATGATGATGCTCTCGCCGGCCACCTCGAGCAGGAAGTAGTCGCCGGGGCGCGCCACCTTCTCCTCCCGGTCCACGCAGAGCCACTGGCGGCGGAAGAGCTTCTCCTCCTCCTCGGCCAGCAGGGCGGGATCGGTGAAGTAGCGGCGGGGCAGCGTGGTCTGTCCGTGGGTGGGCAGTTCGCGCGGCTTCCAGACGATGGCGGTCACGGGGGCACCTGCGGCGGGTGAAGTGGTTGCCGGGAATCTGGCATTCGGCCTGCACGCGGGGAAGGGCGGCGCGCCCCCTGCCGCTTCCCCCGCCGCCCGCTAGCATTGGGGGATGGCGCGCCCCGTCGTCCACCTGATCCCCCACACACACTGGGACCGCGAGTGGTACCTGCCCCTCGGCGGGTTTCGCGCACGCCTGGCCGAGGCGGTGGATGGCGTCCTCGGCCTGCTGCACGCGGCGCCGGAGGTGCCGGCCTTCCACCTCGACGGCCAGACGGTGCTGCTCGAGGACTACCTGGCGCTCCGCCCGGAGCGGCGGGACGAGGTGGCGCAGGCCCTGCGCGGGGGACGCCTCACGAGCGGCCCGTGGTACGTGCTGGCCGACGAGCAGGTGCCGGCGGGCGAGTCGGTGCTTCGCAACCTGGCCCTGGGCCGGCTGGACCTCAGCCGCCTGACGGGACGGGTCCCCGACCCCGCGGCGCAGTGCTGCTACAGCCCGGATGCCTTTGGCCACCCGGCGGTGCTGCCGGCGCTCGCGGCGGAATTCGGGCTGGCGAGCGCGGTGGTGTGGCGCGGCCTGCATCCCGACCGTACCGGCGGGAAGGACCTTGTCTGGTGGTGCGCCCCGGACGGGCGCCGGCTGCTGACCTACCACCTGCCCGCGGACGGCTACGAGATCGGCTCCAATCTCCTCGTGGCGGACGACGCCCTCCCCGGGGCCTGGGCGCGGGTGAAGGCGGCCGTGCTGCCGCGCGCGGCGACGCGCCACGTGGCGGTGCTCGTCGGCGCCGATCACCACGGCGTGGACCCCGCGCTGCCCCGCCTGGCCGCGCGGCTGGCCGCCGCCGACACGGGGTGCGAGTTCCGGCTGTCCTCGCTGCCGGCGTTCCTCGCGGCCGCGCATGAAGCTGCCAGTGACCTTCCCGAGCTTCGGGGGGAGCTGCGCTGGTCCTACGGCTACACCTGGACGCTGCAAGGCGCGCACGCGACGCGCGCCCCGCTCAAGCGTCGCCACGCGGCCGTGGAGCTGCTGCTGACCCGGCACGCGGAGCCGCTGGCCGTGCTGGCGGGCACCCCGGGCGTGGCGGGCACGCTGGAGCGCGCCTGGCGCGAGGTGGTGCAATGCCAGTTCCACGACACCCTCTCGGGGACCGCCCACGACGCCGTGGCGGGGGCGATGGCCGTCCGCCTCACCGACGCCGAGGCGCTGGGCGGGGAGGTCGTGCGGCGAGCCGTGCACGCCGTGATGGGGCACGATCCCGACCAGGCCCGGGACGGGGCGCCCGTGCGCCCACGTCTCGCGCTCTGGAACCCGGCCGCGCGGCCGCGCGGCGGCGTGGTGGTGGCGGAGCTGACGTTCTTCCGGGAGGACGTGCTCGTGGGGCCGACGGGCGGGCGCCAGCCCCGGCGCGGTCCGGGCGTCCGGCCGTTCGGCCTGCGGGTGGACGGTGTCCCGGTGATGCCGCAGGTGCTCGGCGTGGGCCGCGGGCAGGAACGGCTCGACGCGCCGCGGCACTACCCCGACGAGGACCTGGTGGACGTGGTGCGGGTGGCCTTCCCGCTGCCGGCCGCGGTCGGGGGCCTGGGCGTCTCAGCAGTGGAGCTGACGGAAGAGGATGGCGCGCCCGACGAGCCCTTCGTGGAGGCAGGCCGCTCCGCCATCGGCAACGGGCACCTGCAGGCGGCGGTGAGCCCCACCGGCACGGTGCAGCTGGCGCACCCGGTCTCCGCCCGCCGGCTCGACGGCCTGGCCGAACTGGTGAGCGAGGGCGATGCCGGCGACACCTACACCTTTGCGCCGGTGCGCGGCGACCGGCCGGTGGCCCCGCAGGCCCGCGTGCGCACCCGGGTGCTGGCTGGGGGGCCGTTCGTGGCGGGCCTGGGCTGGGAGGTGCGGCTGTCGCGGGCCACCGGCCGGGTGCGGGCGGGTTACACCCTCGAGCTGGTGGGCGATGAGGCCGCGGTGCGCGGCACGATCCGGCTGGAGAACCAGGCGACGGACCACCGCCTCCGGCTCCGCTTCCCGACGGGGCTCCGCGGGGCGCGCTGCGTCGCCGGGGCGCAGTTCGGCAGCGTGGAGCGGGCCCCGGTGGCGCGCCGTCCGGCGGTGCACGGGGCGCTCCGCGAGACGCCGGTGGCCACCGCGCCGGCGCATCGCTGGGTGGCGGCCGCGCGGGGCGGGGTGGGACTCGCGGTGCTGCTGCCGGGGTTCTTCGAGTACGAATGGACGGCGCGCGGCGAACTGCTGGTGACGTTGCTCCGCGCCACCGGGGAGCTCTCGAAGCCCGGCCTCGCCACGCGCCCCGGTCATGCCGGGTGGCCCACGCCGACGCCGGGCGCGCAGTGCCTGGGCACGGAGGGGATCCCGTTTGCCCTGGGCTGGGCCACTGAGGCGATGCTCGGGACGCCGGAGCGCCTGGAGCGCCTCTGGGAGGACGCCTTCCTGCCGGTGCAGGGCACCTGGCTCCGTCAGGCACTCGCCGAGCCGGCCGCCACGCCACCCACGGGCATGGCGCTCGAGGGGGAGGGCCTGGTGTTCTCCAGCTGTCACCCGGTGCGCGGGGGCGAGGGCTTCATGCTGCGCTGCTACAACGCGCGGCCCACCGCGGTGGCCGGCAGTTGGCGCTTCGCGCGGCCCGTGGCCACCGCCGTCCGGGTGCGCGCCGATTGTACGCCGCTCGGCCCCGCCGCGCCGGGCACGCCTCTCACTCAGCTCACCTTCGAGGCCGGCCCCCACGAGCTGGTCACCTTCCACCTCACCTTCGTCCCCTGGAGGTCGTGATGCGCCGCCTCGCCGCCGCCTGCCTGCTGCTGCTGGCCGTCCCGCTCGCCGCGCAGCAGCGGGAAGTGCTCCACGTCCCCGGCGCCGTAGCCGGGCTCCCGTTCTCGCCGGTGGTGAAGGTGGGGAACGTGCTCTACCTCTCGGGCCAGCTCGGCAACCGGATCGGGACGCGGGAGCTGGTGCCGGGCGGCATCCGCGCGGAGACGCGCCAGACGCTCGAGAACATCAAGGCCGTGCTCGCCGCCGCCGGCAGCGACCTGCAGCACGTGGTGAAGTGCACGGTGTTCCTCAAGGACATCGCCGATTACGCGGCGATGAACGAGGTGTACGCCAGCTACTGGCCCGTGGACCCGCCCGCCCGCTCCACGGTGGCGGGGAGCGGCCTCGCGCTCGGCGCGCTGGTGGAGATCGAGTGCCTGGCGGTGCTGCCGTGAGAGGCTAGCGCGCGAGGAGGGTGCGGGCGGAATGGATCGCGTCGGGGCGATTGGTCACCATGCCATTCGCCCCGTTCCGCCACCAGCGGAGGGCGGAGCGGGCGTCGTCCACCGTCCAGACGTGCACCGTGGCACCGCGGGCCCGGGCGCGCCGCACGAAGCGGCGGCTCGGGATGGGGAGGCCGTAGTGGAACTCGGGCACGGCGTAATTGACGCAGCGGGCGTCCGGGGCGCCGAGGCCAAAGTAGAGCCGCGCGATGTCGCGGCGGGAGGCGCCGAGGTGGAAGGGCGGCTCGCGGAAGGCGGTGAGGGCGCGCCAGTCGTCGCCGGCCACCACGGCGCGGGGGGCGGCGCCTTCCTCGCGGAGGATGGCGGCCGCCAGCTCCTGCACCTCCACTTCCTTGATCTCGATCAGCAGCGGCACGCCGGGGAAGGCGCGCACCACCTCCTGGAAGGTGGGGATGCGGATGCCGGTGCCGCGATACGGGGTGGTCCCGGCCAGGTCCGTGAAGTGCCGGCCGGCGTCGAGGCGCTGGAGTTCACTTGCGGTGAGCGCGGCGAGCGGTCCCGCGCCGTCGGTGGTGCGGTCGAGCGTGGGATCGTGGAACACCATCGCCACCCCGTCGCGGGAGCGGCGGAGGTCGAACTCGAGGGCGTCGGCGCCCTGCGCCAGCGCCAGGCGGAAGCTGGCCAGGGTGTTCTCCGGCGCGTACGCGGCGGCGCCCCGGTGGCCGATGACCAGCTGCGCGGCGGGATCGAGGAGCGGGTTCACGGGGCGGCGTAGTGGTGGCGGAAGCGCTCGCGGAGGGCCGTCTTCTGGAACTTGCCGGTGCTGGTGCGGGGGATCGCATCCAGTCGCACGAAGGCATCGGGCACCCACCAGCGGGGGCAGCTCGCGGTGAGGTGGTCCGCGAGCTCCGCGTCGGTCACCGTGGCGCCGCCCCGCAGCACGATCGCCGCGAGGGGCCGCTCGATCCACTTCGGGTGCGGCACCGCCACGACGGCGGCCTCGAGGACCGCGGGATGGTTCATCAGTGCCACCTCGAGTGCCACCGAGCTGATCCACTCCCCGCCCGACTTCACCAGGTCCTTGGCGCGGTCCCGGAGCCGCAGCGTCCCGTGCGGGTCGATGGTCACCACGTCCCCCGTGCGGAACCAGCCGTCCGGGGTGAAGCTGGCGGGCGGCGCGCCCTGGCCCAGGTAGCCCGCGGCAACGGTGGGGCCGCGCACCTCAAGCTCGCCCGCGCTCTCGCCGTCCCATGGCACCAGGCCCGCCTCGCCGCGGGCACGGACCTCGAGGAACGGGCCGGGGGTGCCGGCCCAGGTCCGGTAGGAGGGATCAGCGGCGCCCCAGGTGGGGACCCGGTTGAGGGTGCCGACGGGCGCGAGCTCCGTCATCCCCCACGAATGGTGCAGCGGCACGCCATGGCGCCCCTCGAGCCCGTCGAGGAGCGCCTGCGGCATCGGCGCGCCACCCACCACCACCATGCGGAGGGTCGAGAGGTCCACCGCGCCCGGCTCCGCATCGAGCAGCTCCAGCAGCGCCAGCCAGATGGTGGGGACGCCGGCGGTGAAGGTGACGCGCTCGCCGGCGAGCAGCGTGCGGAGCCCACGCGCATCGAGGTGCGCGCCCGGGAGCACCAGGTCGGCGCCCACCATGGCGGCGGCGTAGGGCAGCCCCCACGCGTTGGCGTGGAACATGGCCACCGCCGGGAGGATCACGTCGGCCTCCCGGAGCCCGAAGAGGTCGGCCGTGGCCAGCGCGAGCGAGTGCAGGACCAGCGCCCGGTGCGAGTACACCACGCCCTTCGCGTGCCCGGTGGTGCCGGAGGTGTGGCACATGGCGGCCGCGCGAGTTTCCGCCAGCTCCATGGCGCCGAGATCCAGGGGCTCGGTTGCAGCGTCCACAAGGGCGTCGTAGTCAAGCCAGCCCGGATGGCGGACGGCCCCGCCGCCGAGCACCACCACCGTCGTGATGGCGCTTTCCGCCAGGAATCCCTCCGCCAGCGGCACCAGCTCGGCGTCCACGAGCAGCACGCGGTTGCCCGCCTCACGCACCACGTGCCCCAGCTCGGCCGCGCTCAGGCGGAGGTTGAGCGGGTGCAGCACGGCGCCCATGGCCGGGATGGCGTAGTAGGCCTCGAGGTGCCGGTCGTGGTTCCAGCAGAGCGTGGCCACCGGCTCGCCATCCTGCACGCCGAGGCGGCGGAGGGCGGCCGCGAGGCGGCCGGCGCGGGTGAGGAGGGCGTCGTAGGTGGTGCGGGTGAGCGTCCCGTCGGCCTGGCGGCTGGTGATGCGCTTGGTGCGGAAGTGCGCCCGCGCGCGCCGGAGCAGGGCCGGCACGGTGAGGGCATAGTCCATGGTCAGGGCGTCGAGCATCGCGTCCCGCGTCAGTCGGTGTGGCCGGCCAGGTGGTCGCGGAGCGCGTCCCCGAGCAGGGTGCAGGCCACCACGGTGAGCACCAGCGCCAGGCCCGGCGCCAGCGCCACCCACGGCGCATTCACCAGCGTGTCCCGCCCCGAGGCGATCATCCCACCCCAGCTCGGCGCCGGGGGCTGCACGCCGAGACCCAGGTAGCTGAGCCCCGCCTCGAGCGTGATGGCATTCCCGACGCCGAGCGCCGCGGCCACCGTCACCGGCGTCCAGAGGTTGGGCACCAGGTGCTGGAAGGCGAGGCGGAGCCGCCGTGCCCCGAGGCTCTGCGCGGCGAGCACGAAGGGCCGCGCCATGAGTCCCACCGCCTCCCCGTACACCAGCCGCGCGATGCTCATCCACCCGGTGAGCCCCAGCACCAGCACCACCAGCACCCCGCTCGGCGGCCAGAGCGCGGCGAGCAGGAGCAGCAGCACCACGCGGGGGAGGGCCAGCGCGAAGTCGGTGGCCGCCATGAGCCCGCGCCCGAGCGGGCCGCGCCACACGCCCGCCACGGTCCCCACCACGAGCCCGATGCCCACCGCGATGGCGGTGGCCAGGAAGCCCGTGAGGAGCGACACCCGCGCGCCGTGGACCAGCCGGGCCCAGACATCGCGCCCGAAGCGGTCGGTGCCGAGGAGGTGGAAGTGTCCGTCAGGTCCATGCGCCAGCGGGGCCAGGAAGCGGGTGGCCACCACGTCGCCCTGGGCCACGGGGTCGGCGCCGGCCACGAGCGGGGCGAGGAGCGCGAGCCCCGTGAGGGCCGCGAGCAGGACGAGGCCGGCGCGGGCCCGGCGGTCCCGGAGGAGGGCCGAGTCAGGCATGGCGCACCCGCGGGTCCACCCACGCACGGAGCACGTCGGCCAGGAGCGTGCCGAGCACCACCAGGACCGCGCTCACCAGGGCGGCGGCCATGACCACCGGGTAGTCGCGCGCCTGCACGCCGAGGAGCAGCACCCGGCCCACGCCGGGCCAGGCGAACACGCCCTCGACGAACACGGTGCCGGAGAA
>JBGAOL010000089.1:0-11737 GCA_044221825.1 Gemmatimonadales bacterium | reverse complement strand
ATCCAGCGGGTGAAGAAGAGGAGCGGCGTGGTGGTGGCCAGGTCCTCCGGCTGGCGCAGCATGGCCTCGTGGTGGATGAAGTCGCGCACGTGGTCGAGCGCCATGATCACCATGACGAGGCCCCGGAGGGCGTCGAGGCTGGTGCGGCGGGCGCGCAGGTCGTCGGCGGGGACGGCGGTCACCGGCAGCTCCATGTGGGGCGGGGGCCGGAGGGTATCCGCCGGGGACGTGGTGGCGCAATTCCCCCGGGGTGCGCGTGGTCATCCTGGAACACCGCGCCCCGGTGCCGCCAGCGTGCACCGGGGCGCGGCGGGGTGTGCGCCGGGGTCAGCGCGCTGGGGACGGCGCCGCCGCCACGAGCAGCTTCCGCACCGCCGGGATCACCTCGCGCCCGTACCGCTCGATACTGCCGAGCAGCAGCTCGTGGGCCAGCGGGCCGGAGCTGTACTTCATCTGGAAGCGCGACAGGCCGAGCGCCTGCACCGTGGCCGCGATCTTCCGCGCCACCGTCTCCACCGAGCCCACGTACAGCGAGCCCGACTCCACCTCCCGCTCGTACTGCTCGCGCGCCACCGGCGGCCAGCCCCGTTCCCGCCCGATGCGGCCCATGAGTTCGCGATAGCCCGGCCAGTACGCTTCCCGCGCCTCGGCGTCGCTGGGGCCGACGTAGCCGGGCGAGTGCACCCCGACCGGCAGCGTCGGCCGCCCGAGCTTGGCCAGCGACTCGTGGTAGAGCGTCACGTAGGGTGCAAAGCGCCGCGGGTCCCCGCCGATGATCGCCAGCATCAGCGGGAATCCGTGCCGCGCCGCGCGCACCACCGACTGCGGGCTCCCCCCCACCCCCACCCAAGACCGCCCCAACCCCCCCACCCTGGCCGGGTAGAACCCCGGGTGCGTGAGCGCGGGGCGGGTCCGCCCCTGCCAGCTGAGCGGCTCACCACGACGGTCCTGCTCCAGGATGCGGGCATAGAGGTCGAGCCGCTCCTCGAACAGCGCCTCATAGTCATCGAGCGGAAGGCCGAAGAGCGGAAAGGACTCGGTGAAGCTGCCCCGGCCGAGGATCACCTCCGCGCGCCCGCCCGACACGGCGTCGAGCGTGGCGAAGCGCTGGAACACGCGCACCGGGTCGTCGCTGCCGAGCACCGTCACGGCGGAGCCGAGCCGGATGCGCCCGGTCTGCCCGGCGATGGCGGCCAGCACCATCTCGGGAGAGGAGATGGCGAAATCGGGACGGTGATGCTCGCCGAGCCCGATGAAATCCACCCCCGCCTGGTCCGCCAGGACCGCTTCGCGGACCACGTTCCGGAGCACCTGCGCGTGGGCGAGCGGCTGGCCGTCGGCATCGTGGGTCACGTCGCCGAAGGTGTCGAGACCGAATTCGAGGGGCTGGGTCATCGGAGGCGGGGCATCCCTGCGGGGAACGGAGGCATCGGGGGCGGCACGGGGCCGGCCCGGGGTCACCGAAGATAGCGGGAGGCCCGGGATCTGGTTCCGGGGGGGCCGGGACCCCGGGGGGCCCGGTCGTCGAAGGTTCTCGTGCGCGCCTTTCGCCGCTCTTCATGGTGGGCTCACGGATTTCTAGCGGGGGCGGCGCAGATTTGGGGACGGTCCAATCTGGACCGCAACTCCCCCAGTCAGCACCACTCGTGGATCCCCCTGCCGGAGGCGGGATGGTTCGTCGCGGTACCAAGACGCTGTGGCTGTTCCTGGTCGTGGCCGTCCTCGGCGTGGCAATCATCGGGGCGGCGGGGCAGGTCACGGCCCTCGGGCGGCACGCCACCGAGTGGGGGGCGCGGAACGCGGAGATCGTGCGCCGGCTCGACGCCATCGACGTGGCCGTCGCCCATGCGCGGACCCTGCGGGGGACGGCGCTCGTCGAGGGGGCCCGGCTGGACAGCATCCCGGTCGCCGCCGCGCTGCAGGCGGCGAGTCTCGACTCCCTGCACGGCCTCCTCGTGGGCGACAGCCTCGAGGAACTGCGCTACGACAGCCTGGTGAGCCTGCTGCAGAGCCAGCGCGCGGTGCTGCTCGAGGCGCCGGGGCGGGCGCTGGTGCCGCCACCCCGGATGGTGGCTGGCCTCTCCATCGCCGAGGGTGTCGACCGCCAGCTGAGCGGGCTCCGGGCGCAGGCGGGGCTGCGGCTCTCCGGGGAGCTGCGCACCATCGCCAACCACATTGCGGTGCTGCAGTGGTGGCTGCTGGTGGAGTGCCTGGCGCTGGCGGGGCTGGTGGCCCTGGCGTTCCGCGTGCGGCAGCAGGCGGGGCGGGCGGAGCAGGCCTATCTCGAGTCGCTCCGGGCCATTACGACGGCGAGCGGCACGATGGCGGTGCGCCTGTCGCCGGAGGGGCGCTACCTCTTTGCCACCGACGATGCGGCCGCCATGCTCGGCACCACGCCGGCCGCGCTGCTGGGCAAGACCATGCGCGAGGGCGGGGTGCCCGAGGAGGTGCTGGACCTCGTGGAGCCCGCCCTCGGCCGGGTCTTCACGACGGGGGAGCGCCAGGTGGTGGCGCTGGCGATGCCGGTGGAGGGGATGGTACGCCACTTCATGGCCTGCCACGAGCCGGAGCGCGACGCGCGGGGCCGCATCCGGTCCGCGGCCGTGGGCATCGTGGACGTCACGGCGGCGCGCCTGGCGGAGCAGGGGCTGGCGCAGGAGCGGGCCTTCATGGCCGCCGCGCTGGACCAGATGAGCGACGGGCTCATCGCCTGCAACGCCGACGGGAAGGTGACCATCATGAACCGGCTGCTCCGCGAACGCTGCGGCGTTGCCGCCGACGCGGACCTTGACCAGGCCATCCGACGCCTCGGCCTCTGCCTCCCGGGTGGGGAGCGCGTGGGCGAGGGCACCTCCCCCCTCTTCCGCGCCCTCCGGGGCGAGCGGATCGAGGGGGCGCCGTACGAGGTCGAAGTGCCGGGCCACGGGCGGCGCCAGCTCCGGTGCAGCGCCGCGCCGATCCTGGCGGCGGACGGCACCCGCCTTGGCGCCATCCTCACCGCGCGGGACGTCACCGAGGCCATGCGCGCGGAGGCCGAACGCGAGGCGCGGGAGCGCACCGCGTCCATGATCGAGGCCATCGCCGAGGCCAGCAACATCCACGTGCTGCAGCTGGACCGCGACCGGCACATCCGCTTCGCCAACGCGCCGCTGGTGGCGTACTTCGGGCGCCCCCTCGAGGAGCTGCGCCACTTGACGCTCGCGGAGGCGGGCACGGAGCGGAGCATCGTCGAGGCCATGCACGGGCCGATCGAGACCGCCTTCGCCACCGGCGAGCGGCAGCTGGCGCACTTCCCCTTCGGGGGTCCGGAGCGGCCGCAGCACCGGATGGTGGTCCTGACCCCGGCGCGGGATGCGGCCGGGGGGGTGGAGTCGGTGCTCCTCGTGTCGAGCGACATCACGGCGCTCCGTCAGGCAGAGCTCGGGCGGGAGGCGGAGCGCCAGACCCTCAGCGCGATCCTCGACCAGATGGAGGAGGAGCTGGTGGCGTGTGACGCAGACGGCCGGATGGTGCTGTTCAACCGGGCCGCCCGTCACCTGAGTGACAACCAGGATGGCCGGTACGTGGCGGCGCCCTGGCCGGCGCAATTCCACTTCTGCGAACCCAGCGGGGAGGAGATGCTCGCCCCGGGGGAGATGCCGCTGGCGCGGGCCCTCCACGGGGAGACCGTACACAACCGGGAACTGTGGCTGGTGCGCCAGGGCCATCCCGCACGCATCATCGTGGCCAATGCCCGGCAACTCCGCCGCGCGGATGGGACGGTGCTCGGCGCGGTGGCGGTGGGTCGCGACGTCACCGCCCAGCGCCAGCTCGAGGCCGATCGCCAGAAGGCGCAGCGCCTCGAGGCCACCGGCCGCATGGCCGCCGGCATTGCGCACGACTTCAACTCCCTCTTCACCGCGGTGCAGTTCTGCCTGGAGCTGGCGGAGCAGGAGGCCGCCCGGGGCGGCGACCCGCGGTCCTACCTGCAGGACATCGGCGGCATCGTGACGCGGGCGGCGCAGGTGACGGGGCAGCTCGTGTCCTACTGCCGCGGGCTCCCGATGCCGGGCGCCACGCTCCGGCTCGACCCCTGGCTCCACGGCGTGGAGGCGCCGCTCCGCCTGGCGCTACCCTCGCGCATCGGCCTCACGGTGGGCGGCCTGGATGGGCAGCGGGGCACCACGGTGGGGGTGGATGGGGCGCAGCTCGAGCGGGTGCTCC
The DNA here is from genome assembly GCA_044221825.1 of Gemmatimonadales bacterium. Classification (GTDB taxonomy): domain Bacteria; phylum Gemmatimonadota; class Gemmatimonadetes; order Gemmatimonadales; family GWC2-71-9; genus JADJOM01. Next base: position 7,534 of record JBGAOL010000089.1, on the reverse strand, counting down.
GCACCCTGGTGCAGAATGCCGGCGAGGCCATCCGGGGCGCGGGGAGCGTGACGCTCACCCGGGGGCGCGTGGAGCTGGCGGAGCCGTTGCCGCACCTCACCGGCACGCTGCCGCCGGGGCGTTACGCCACCCTCGCCGTGCGCGACACCGGCAGCGGGATGCCCCCGGAGGTCGTGGAGCACCTGTTCGAGCCGTTCTTCACCACCAAGCCGGTCGGCGAGGGGACGGGCCTCGGGCTCTCCACGGTGCACGGCATCGTGGGCCAGGCCGGGGGCGCGGTGCTGGTGGAGACGGCGCCTGGCGCGGGATCCTGCTTCACCGTCTACCTGCCGGAACAGGAGGGCGGGGCGCCGCCCGTGCCCGCCGGCCCGGCCGCGGGGGCGCCGCCCGAGGTCCGCACCATCCTCCTCGTGGACGACGACGACGACCTGCGGGACACCCTCGCGCGGATCCTGCTGCGCGCGGGCTACCGCGTCCGGGTTGCGGCGAGCGCCGAGGCCGCCAATGCCCTGGTGGCGGAGGCGCCCGAGCCCCTCGACCTCCTCATCACCGACTCCCGCCTTCCCGACCGCTCCGGCGTGGAGCTGACGCGGGAGCTCGCCGATGGTGGTCGCTGGCTCCCCGTGGTGTTCATCACCGGCTACTCCGAGGACGAGGTGCCCGCCGCCTGGCTCACCCAGCCGGGCTTCCGGTTCCTGCAGAAGCCCTTCTCGATGGACGAGTTCCTGCAGGCGGTCGAGGCGCTGCTGCCGCCGACCTGACCTCCCGCGCGGTTGCCCGGCCGCCGGCAACCTGGGCTACGGCACCCTCGCCCCCGCGCGCCGCAGCTCGTCCGCCGTCATCGTGATCACCTCCACCTTGAGCGTCATGGGCCGGTGCGGCTGGTCGGTGCTGTCGCGCGGGAGGTGCACGATGCGCTCCGCCACGTCCATGCCCTGGAACACCTGGCCGAAGACCGTGAACTTGCCGTCGAGCCGCTTGAGCCCGTCCTGGTTCACCACGATGTAGAACTGGCAGCCGGGATCGATGCTCTGCGCGTTGCCGTCGTGCCCCGCGCCGACGGCACCATAGGTGTGCTTGAGACCATCGTTGAGCTCGGGCTGCAGCAGGTCGGGGTACTTCGAGAATCCTTCCGGCACGTCGGGGCAGCCGCCCTGCGCCACGAAGTGGGGGATCACGCGGTTGAACGTCAGCGTGTCAAAGTAGCCCGCGGCCGCGAAGCGCATGAATGCGGCCTTGTGCCTGGGCGTCCGGTCATCGAGCAGGAAGCGGATCTCGCCCAAGGGCGTGGTGATGCGGGCCACCTGGTAGGACTGCGCGGCGAGGGACGCAGGGCCGGCAAGTGCCAGAAGGGTGGCGAACAGGGCGGAGTTCGGTCGGCGCATGGGGAGGCGGGGTCGGGGCTCGAGGGGCGAGCGGGGACGGGCGCACTCGCGGACTCCCGAATGTACCGCCGGCGCGCGGCCTCGCCAGCCAACCCGATGCTGGGCCACCATCATGCCCGCCGCAGGGACGACCACGCCGCCACCCCCGCCACCAGCACGTTGGCCGCGATGATCGGCGGCGCCGCGATGGCCACCCCGTAGGCAATCCACACCAGTGCCGCCACCGCCTGCACCCGGCGCAGCACCCGCGGGTCGCGGCAATAGTACGAGCCGATGGTCATTGCGGTGGCGGCCCAGCCGATGAGCTGGAGGGAATCGAACGACATGGCGGCCTGTGGGTTGGGGCGTCGGCGAGGAATGTAGCGTGCAGGGCAGGCGGGCGGTGCCGGTCCCCGCCTGCCGGCGCGGCCGAGGTCGCCGGTGGCGCCGGTCACCCATACCGGCAGGGGACCCTGGGAATCCTCCGGGACGAAGGTTACTCGGCATGCCGCGCGGCTACCCTGTCCCCGGCTCGTGGGGGCGCCAGGACCCCGTGCCGGCGCCGGCCGGGGGGAGCTCCCCTTGCGCTTCTACAACAGGTTTGCCACTCTTGTAGAAGCCCGAGAGGACGCCCCATGCCCGACGATCGCCTCGACCTGCCGCAAGGCACCCTCGACCTCCTCGTCCTCAAGGCGCTCTCGCTGGGCCCGCAGCATGGCTGGGCCATCTCGGAGCGCCTGCACCAGGTTTCGCGAGCCACGCTGCAGGTGCCTCAGGGGTCGCTCTATCCCGCGCTCCACCGGCTCGAGCGCCGCGGCTGGATCACCGCCGAGTGGCAGCCGTCGGAGAACAACCGCCGGGCCAAGTACTACGCCCTCACCCGCGCCGGCCAGCGCCAGCTCCGCACCGAGACCGACGACTGGCGCCGCCTCACCGCGGCCGTGGACCTGATCCTCGGGATGCGCTGACCATGCTGGCCGAGCTCTGGAGCGACCTCCGCTACCGCGCACGGGCCCTCTTCCGGCGCGCCCGCATGGACCAGGAGCTCGAGGAGGAGCTGCACTTCCACCTGGACCGGGAGACCGAGGCCCTCGTGGCCCGCGGCGTGCCGCGCGCCGAGGCCGTGCGGCGGGCGCGGATCGCCTTCGGGGGCACCGAGCAGGTCAGGGAGGCGAGCCGCGACGGTCGGGGTCTCGTCCTCCTGGAGCAGCTCGGCCAGGATCTCCGCTACGCCCTGCGCACCCTGGCCCGGGCGCCGGCGTTCACCGCAGCCGTGGTGCTGACCCTGGGCCTCGGGCTCGGCGCCAACGCCGCGATGTTCGGGGTGGTCGACCGCCTGCTTTTCCGGGCGCCGCCCTACCTGCGCACGCCGGATGCGACCCATCGCCTCTACCTCGCGTCGCTGAACCGCGGCGAGGAGCGGGTGGAGGGGATGGCCGGCTACACCCGGTACCTCGACCTCCGCCGCGCTACCACCACGCTCGCGAGCCTCGCCGCCGTGAGCTACCGGAGCCTCCCCGTCGGCACCGGGCTCGACGCGGAGGAGCTCCCGGTGGGCGCTATCTCCGCCACGCTCTTCGATTTCTTCGACGCCACACCCGTGCTCGGTCGCTTCTTCACCGCCCAGGAGGATTCGGTGCCCGTCGGCGCGATGGTCGCGGTGCTGGGGCACGGCTTCTGGCAGGCGCGCTACGGCGGCCGCGCCGAGGTGCTGGGGCAGACCATCCAGGTGGGTACCGGCACCTACACCATCATCGGCGTGGCCCCGAAGGGCTTCGTCGGGACGGCCGAGGACACGCCGCCCGTCTTGTTCGTGCCGATCACGGCGTATGCGGGCACCTTCCGCGCCGGACCGAACGTCAGCAACTACTACACCCGCTACAACTGGAGCTGGCTTTCCATCGTGGCGCAGCGAAAGCCGGGCGTCTCCGCCGGGCAGGCCACCGCGGACCTTACCCGGGCATTTCGGGGGAGCTGGGGCAACGAGATCGCGATCGCCGGCAGCGGCCCCGGCCTGGAGGTGGCGCGGCCACGGGTGATCCTCGGCCCCATCCAGGAGGAGCGCGGCCCGCGCCCGAGCACGGTGGCACGGGTGGCCACCTGGGTGTCCGGGGTGGCGGCCGTGGTGCTGCTCGTGGCGGCGGCCAACGTGGGCAACCTGCTCCTGGCGCGGGCACTCCGGCGGCGACGGGAGATCGCGCTCCGCCTTGCGCTCGGGGTGAGCCGGGCGCGGCTTGCCAGGCAGCTCCTCACCGAGAGCCTGGTCCTGGCGCTGCTCGGCTGCGGGGTAGGTCTCCTCGTGGCGGAGTGGGGCGGGTCCCTGCTCAGCACCCTCTTCCTCCCGCCGGGGACCGGCGGTCGCGCGCTCGGCGACGGCCGCACCCTTGGATTCGGGTTGGTGGCGGCGATGGCGGCCGGGACACTCGCGGGGCTCGCCCCGATCCTGCACACCCGCCGCGCCGACCTTACCGAGGCACTCAAGGCGGGCGCCCGCGAGGGAGGACCGCAGCGCTCCCGCCTCCGCACCGGCCTCCTGCTGCTGCAGGCGGGGCTGTCGGTGGTCCTGCTCGTGGGGGCGGGTCTCTTTGTCCGGAGCCTCATGCACGTACGGGCCCTCCCGCTGGGCTACGACGTGGAGCCGGTGCTGTACGGGTACCCGAACCTCCGGGGCGCAAAGCTCGACAGCGCCCAGTCGGCGGCGCTGCGGCTGCGGCTCGTCGAGGCTGCGCGGGCGGTGCCGGGGATCGAGGCCGCGGCGCAGGGCCTCACGGTGCCCTTCTGGGACACCTGGTCCGAGGGCCTCTTCGTCGAGGGCATCGACTCGGTGGCGCGGCTCGGCAGCTTCACGCTGCAGGCGGGCTCGCCCGACTACTTCCGGGTGGCCGGCACCCGGATCGTCCGCGGGCGCGGCTTCAGCGACGAGGACCGCGCAGGCGCCCCGCCGGTGGTGGTGGTGAGCCAGACCATGGCCCGGACCCTGTGGCCGGGCCAGGAGGCACTCGGCAAGTGCCTGCGGATGGCGGCGCCGGACGGGCCGTGCATCGCGGTGGTGGGGATCGCCGAGGACATCAAGCAGAACAGCCTCACGGCCGATGGCGGCCGGCACTACTACCTGCCGATCGCGCAGTACCACCCGGAGGCCGCGGTGCTGTTTGCCCGGAGCCGCGGTGCCGCCGGGGAGCTGGCGGAGACCCTCCGGCGGAGCCTGCAGCCTCTCATGCCGGGCGACGCCTACGTGACCGTGACGCCGATGGCGGACATCGTGGGACCCGGCATGCGCTCCTGGCAGCTCGGGGCCACGATGTTCGTGGCCTTCGGCGGGCTAGCCCTGCTCCTGGTGGGGGTGGGACTCTACGCGGTGATCGCCTACGACGTGGCGCAGCGGCGCCACGAGCTCGGGGTGCGGGTGGCGCTCGGCGCGCAGCGCGGGGACCTGCTGCGCCTCGTGATCCGGCAGGGGGTCACGGTGGCCGTCAGCGGGGCGCTGCTCGGTGCCCTGCTGGCCCTGTGGGCCGCGCCCTGGATCGCGCCGCTCCTCTTCGAGCAGTCCGCGCGGGACCCCACGATCTACGTGGCCGTGGGCGCCATCCTCCTCGTCGTCGCGCTCCTTGCCTCGGCGCTTCCCGCCTGGCGGGCCACCCTGGCGGACCCCGCCGGCGCCCTCCGCGCGGAGTAGTCGGCCCGGGGGCCCAGGTCCGGATTCCGGCCGGTTTCCGGGCGCGTCTTGATGGAATCCTGAGGCCGGCCCGGGGCCTCTGGACCCCGCCCTGACTCATTCCACCCTACCTTCGCTGCCGTCCTCAACACGGCAGGCAGCATGGCCGACCTGGCCTATCTCCTCATCACCGTCGCGTTCTTCGCAGGGATGCATGCGCTGGCGCGCGGGCTGGTGCGCCTTGGCGCACGCGGGGCCCCGGGAAATTCCCGTGGGCGCTGACCTGCTCCTCGGCCTGGTGCTCGCGCTCCTCGTGGCGGGCTACCTCCTCTACGCGCTCCTCAACCCGGAGCGGTTCTGACCATGACCACGAACGGGTGGCTGCAGGTCGCGTTCTACTTCGTGGTGCTCGCCCTCCTCACCAAGCCGATGGGCTGGTACCTGCGGCGGGTGTACGACGGCACCTTCCAGTGGCTGCGCCCGGTGGAGCGGCTGTGCTACCGCGCGGCGGGAGTGGACCCGGCGGAGAGCCAGCCGTGGACCACCTACGCCGCCGGGATGCTGGCCTTCAGCGCGGTGAGCATGCTCTTCACCTACCTCGGGCTCCGGCTGCAGCACCTGCTGCCGCTCAACCCCGCCGGCCTCCCCGCGGTGGCCGACCGCCAGGCGTTCGAGACGGCCGCCAGCTTCACCACCAATACCAACTGGCAGTCCTACGCGGGCGAGGCGACGATGTCGTACCTCTCCCAGATGCTGCAGCTCGCCTTCCATAATTTCGTCTCCGCCGCGGTGGGGATGGGGGTGGCCATGGCGCTGGTGCGGGGCATCGCCGGGCACACGGGCGGCCGGGTGGGGAACTTCTGGGCCGACCTGGTGCGGGGCACGCTCTACGTCCTGCTGCCGCTGTCGCTGCTCCTGGCGCTCGTCTTCGTGCAGCAGGGCGTCATCCAGAACTTCGATCCCTACGCGCACGTCACCACGCTCGAGGGCGCCGACCAGGTGCTCGCGATGGGCCCGGTGGCGAGCCAGGAGGCCATCAAGCAACTCGGCACCAACGGGGGCGGGTTCTTCAACGCGAATGCGGCGCACCCGTTCGAGAACCCCACGCCGCTCACCAACTTCCTCTCCATGCTGGCCATCCTGGTGATCCCGGCCGGCCTCTTCTGGGCCTTCGGCGACATGGTGGGGAACCGCCGCCACGGCTGGACCATCTGGGGCGCCATGACGGTGCTGCTCCTGCTGGGGGTGGGCACGGCGTACTGGGCGGAGGGACGGGGCAACCCGATCCACGCGGAGCGCGGCGTGGCGGTGGTGCCGACGGCGTTCCAGCCGGGCGGCAACATGGAAGGGAAGGAAGTGCGCTTCGGCCTCGCCAACTCGGCGCTGTACGCGGCGATCACCACCGCCGCCAGCTGCGGCGCCGTCAACTCCATGCACGACAGCTTCACCCCGCTCGGCGGGCTGGTCCCGCTGGTCAACATGCAGCTCGGCGAGGTGATCTTCGGCGGCGTCGGGGCCGGGTTGTACGGCGCGCTGGTGATGGTGGTGCTCACGGTCTTCCTGGCCGGCCTCATGGTAGGACGCACCCCGATGTACCTGGGCAAGCGCCTCCGGAGCCGCGAGGTGCAGGCCGTGATGATCTACGTGCTGGCGTTCCCGGCCGTGGTGCTGCCGCTCACGGCGCTCTCCCTGCTGGTGAGCCCGGGCCTCGCCGGCCTCAACAACGCCGGCCCGCACGGCCTCTCCGAGATCCTCTACGCCTTCACCTCGACGGCGGCCAACAACGGCAGCGCCTTCGCGGGGCTGACCGGCACCACCTACTGGTACAACACCCTCTTCGGGATCGCGACACTGGCCGGGCGCTTCGTGCTCATCGTGCCGGTGCTGGCCCTGGCGGGGTTCCTCGGGGAGCAGAAGCCGGCCGCCATGGATGCCGGGACCTTCCCGGTGTCGGGCGTCCTCTTCGCCACGCTGCTCCTCGGGGTCATCGTCATCGTGGGTGCCCTCACCTACTTCCCGGCGCTGGCGCTCGGGCCGGTGGCGGAGCACCTCGTGATGCAGGCGGGAGGCCTGTTCTGATGTCGCACACGTCACGTCCGCTCTTCGACCGCGCGCTGGTGCGCCGGGCGCTCCACGAGTCGTTCCACAAGCTGGACCCGCGGCTGCAGGCGCGGAACCCGGTGATGTTCGTCGTGCTTCTCGGCAGCGTCGTCACCACCCTGGTGCTGCTGCTCAACCTGGCCCGCGGCACCGGAGACTGGGCCTTCGAGCTGCAGCTGGCGCTCTGGCTCTGGTTCACCGTCCTCTTCGCCAACTTCGCGGAGGCCATGGCGGAGGGGCGGGGCAAGGCGCAGGCGGAGGCCCTTCGCGGCACCCGCGAGGCGATGCGGGCCAAGCGGCTGCGGAATCCCGACGACATGACGACGAACGAGTTCGTCTTCGCCACCCAGCTCCGGGCCGGCGACGTGGTCATCGTCAAGGCGGAGGAACTGATCCCCGCCGACGGCGAGGTCAT
>JBGAOL010000088.1:0-11840 GCA_044221825.1 Gemmatimonadales bacterium | reverse complement strand
CCTGCGGGGTGGCGCGGAGCTGCGACCGCTGCAGCATCACGCTCACCGTGCACCAGGCCCCCGCCGGCCTCCGCTGCCACTACTGCGGCAAGGACGAGCCCATCCCGCGCGCCTGTCCCGAGTGTGGCCACGCGGTGCAGCGGATGCGCGGCGTGGGCACCCAGCAGCTCGAGCGCTTCGTGGCCGAGCGCTTTCCCGAGGCGCGCCTGGCCCGCATGGACCTCGACACCACCAGCGCCAAGTGGTCCCACCAGGCCATCCTGGAGCGCGTGGGCCGGGGCGAGGTGGACATCCTGCTCGGCACCCAGATGATCGCCAAGGGACTCGACTTCCCGAACGTGACGCTGGTGGGCGTGGTGGATGCCGACACCGGCCTCCACCTGCCGGACTTCCGGGCGGCGGAGCGCACCTTCCAGCTGCTGGCGCAGGTTGCCGGCCGCGCGGGGCGCGGGCCCAAGGGCGGCCGCGTCATCGTGCAGACCCGCGCCCCGGCGCACTACGCCCTGGTCACCGCCGCGGCGCACGACACGGAGGCCTTCCTCAAGGCCGAGCTCGCCGTGCGGCAGGAGCCGCCGTACCCGCCGGCCCGCTCGCTCGTCAACCTGGTGGTCTCCGGCGAGCACGACCTCGCCGTGGCCGACGCCGCGGAACGCGTCGCCAACTGGTGCGCGGGGTTGCTGGCCTCCCAGCAGCTGGACGTGGAGGTGCTGGGACCCGCACCCTGCGCGCTGGCCCGGATCAAGGACCGCTGGCGCTGGCACGTCGTGCTCCGGGGCGCGGGCCCCGTGCTCGGCCGGGTGGTGCGCTACGCAGCGACCCGGATGCCGCAGCCGAGCGGCACCCGGGTCGTCATTGACCGGGATCCGGTGAGCCTGCTCTAGGCCTAGAAGACGATCTGCAGGCCGGAGGTGAGGAACCGGTCCGTGGTCTTGAAGCCCGGCTCCGGCAGCTTGTCGTACTTGATGACATAGCCCGCCTTGAACGCCACCTTCGAGGAGATCGGCGCCACCAGCGCCGTCTCGAAGTTGGCCCGCAGGTCCTCGCTCTCCTTGAAGTTCGGCAGCACCTCCGCCAGCTGGGTCAGGTACGCCTTCTCGCCGAGCAGCTGCTTGAAGAGCAGCGCGCCCCGGCCGCTGCCGAAGCTCACGTCGTCGCCCAGGGTGGAGCGCTGCTGGTTGGCGGCCACGCCGGCCTCGAGGTCGATCGTGGTGCGCGGGAGCGCCACGGCCTTGAAGGTGAGGCCGGTGCCTTCCTCGAACCGGCGGCTGATGCCGGCAAACTCGTTGCGATCCCAGCCGGTCAGCACGTAGAGCCCGAGCCGGGGCGAGAACGCGTAGTCGCCGCGGAGGCGCGCGGCATAGTTTTCCGCGGACTTCACCCCGTCGGTGCGGCCGTACACCGCCGCGAACTGCTGGCCGACGGTCCACTGGCCGCTGGTGTAGGTGGCCTTCTGGCCGGCATTCAGCGTGGTGGTGGAGGTGTTGCCGGCCGTGTTGACGAAGCCGAAGTCGGTCTGGAGCGTCCAGGGGCGCTTCGGCGCCTCCTGCGCGACCAGGGCGGGAGCAAGGAGCGCCACGGCTAGGCCGGTGGCAAGGCGCGAGCGCAAACGAACGAGGTGCATCGAGGGTCCCGGGAAGGAAGTGACAGAAACGACCTGCGCCGGGCGCCCCCGAGGGGGCACCCGGCGCAGGGGGGACCGGCGAACCGGTCCCCGGCTCAGGTTACTGGTTGGTCTGCGTCAGCTCGACGCGGCGGTTGGCCGCACGGCCGGCGGCCGTGGTGTTCGGCTCCACCGGGGCGTCCGGGCCGTAGCCCTTGGTGGTCATCCGCTCGGCCGGCACACCCTTGGCGACGAGGTAGGCCTTCACCGCGTCGGCGCGCGCCTGCGAGAGGCGGGTGTTGGTGGCCTTGCTGCCGGTGTTGTCGGTGTGGCCACCGATCTCCACCGTGACCGTCGGGTTGTTGACGAGCGAGGTGGCCACGGTGTCGAGCACCGCGGTCGAGGTCGGCAGCAGGGTGGCCTTGCCGGTCTCGAAGTTCACGCCCTTCAGGATGAGGGGCTTGCCCGCCTCGAAGATGGCGGTGCAGCCGACGGCATCGACCTTGGTGCCGGCCGGGGTGTCGGGGCAGCGGTCGCTGGAGTCGATGACCCCGTCCTTGTCGCTGTCCTTCGGGCAGCCGTTGGCGTCCACCACCGTGCCGGCCGGGGTGTTGGGGCAGCGGTCGTTGGCATCGATGACGCCGTCGCTGTCGCTGTCCTTGGGGCAGCCGTTGGCATCCACGGCCGTGCCGGCCGGGGTGTTGGGGCAGCGGTCGCTGGCATCCACCACGCCGTCGCCGTCCGCGTCCTTCGGGAGCGAGCAGCCAGCAGCGTCCACCTTGTCGCCGGCGGGGGTGCTCGGGCAGCGGTCGGCGGAGTTCTTCACACCGTCGTTGTCGTCGTCGCCGTCCACCGGGACGGGGGCCGGAGCCGGGGCGGGAGCCGGGGCGGGGGCCGGCGCCGGGGCCGGCTGCGCCTTGCGGCCGCCGAAGTAGTACGACAGGCCGCCCTGCAGGCCCAGGTTGAAGCTCGAGCTGCCGGTGCCGACCTTCGGGTCGCTCACGTAATCACCGGTGAGATCCACCCGGATGGTCACCGGGCCCGGGGTGCCGAGGCGAAGGCCCACGAGCCCGCCGAAGCCGGCCTCGGACTCGTCGAGGTCCTTCTTCCACATGGTGTGGGTGTAGCCGGCGCCGAGCAGCAGGTCGGCGTGCTGGGCGAACGGCACCGCATACAGGAGCCGGGCGTGGATTGGGATGTAGCTGATCTTGGCGTTGTTGCCGCCGTCGACGTAGGTGTAGCTGGCGTCGGCTTCGATACCGAGGTTCTTCACGAACGTGAAGCCGAGGCGGGCGCCCGCGCCCACGTCGTCCTTGACGTCGATGTCCGAGTCAAACCAGGTGTAGCGGCCGAACGCCCCGACTTCCACCGAGCCGGGATTCTGGGCCAGGGCAGGCGTCGCCGCGGCGAGCGCGAGCGCTGCGAAAGCCAAACGGATCTGCTTCATACGTATTTACTCCGTGAGGGGGACGGAAAAAGCTGCCAAAAGTAATAGCCCCCCTGCGAAGGGGGCCATGATCTGCGTCACTATTTTGGTTCAGAGATGTCCATCCGGGCGCCTGCGTCCGGCCGGCGTCAGGCACCCTGGATGCTAGGCAAGGTATTGGGGTGGTGGGCCTTGTCAATCACGAAGGCCGGGCTTCCCGGCCTCCACAGCATGAGGGAGTGTTCAAGGTTTTGCGGCGGTCAGCGGTCGCCGGCGAGGATCTTCTGGCCGAGCGTGGCGAAGGCGTCCTCGACCAGCTCGCCCGACTTGGCACTGGTCTGGTACACGGTCCAGCCCTTCTCCTTGAGCCACTCCTGCTGGGTGGCGCTGATGGCCCACTGGCCCCAGAGGTCGGCCTTGTTGAGGCAGAGCACGAAGGGCAGGTCACTGGAGCGCTCGCTGGCGGTCTCCTGCAGGCCGAGCGCGATCTCGAGGGTGTCGGCGCGGGTCCCGTCGGCCACGAGGATGTAGCCGGAGGCGCCCTTCAGGTACTGCATGCGGACCCACTGGTAGCGCTCTTCGCCCTGGAGGTCCCACAGCATGAAGTTGAGCGTGGTGTCGCCGAGGGTGACGCTCTTCTTGTCGATCTTCACGCCGATGGTGGAGAGATACTTGTCGGAGAAGACGCTGTCGACATAGCGGCGCACGAGGCTGGTCTTGCCTACGCCCGGCGCACCCAGCATGCAGATCTTCTTCTCCAGGACAGTCATGCGACCTCCACTCGGGGACTGCCGGCGGACCGCGGCCGCGCTGGGCGGACCGCTCCAGCGCGGCGCTGGCCGGTACTTGCTGCTGGTACCTCGGGAATGCGTGCGGCCGCAACAGGAGCGCGCCGCAGGCCCCCGAAGGTAGCAAGGCCCCGGGCACCTGCCCAGCGGCTGGCGCGTGACGTCAGCGCGTCCGCTCGGCGTCCGCGCCGGGCTCGGGCTCTGCCACCTGGACCCGCACGTAGACCGCGCGCCGGCGGGCCCGCTCCTCCTCAGTGGCCGTGCTGCCCACCGCCGGCTCGAGCAGGCGGCTCAGGGTGACGCGCCCCGGGATCACTGCCGCGAGCATCCCGGCGAGGGCATCGGCGCGGGCGCGGCGGAGCTGGTCGTTGAGCGCCTCGTCGCCCTGCTCGTCCGCGGAGCCCACCAGGAAGAGCGTCACCCCGAACCCCAGCGGGGCCGCGGCGGAATCGAGCCGGGCCACCGCCTGGGCCAGGCGGGCGGCGCCACGCACCGCCGCGCTGTCGAGCACGGCGCTGCCCACGGGGAACTGCAGCCGCTCCTGTTCCACCGCCTGCACCAGCGGGGCCAGCACGGGGATGTCCCGCGCCGCCACCCGCTCCTCGCGCCACGCGCCGACGCCCGGGAGCGCGAGGGCCAGCCGGCCCGCGTCCCGGTACCAGGCGGCGGGCGCCGCGCCCCGGGCCACCAGGGTGTCGCCCGCCACGCGGAGCGTGAGGCTGACGGGAGGCCGGAGCACCCGCGCCGCCCGGCGGGCCACGAACTCCGGCAGGAGCGCCACGTACGGCTCCCAGCGCTCCGTGAGCGCGGCGGTGTCCACGCCCGCGGCGGCGCGCAGGGCGGCGGGATCAGGCGCCTGCGGATCGCGGAGGCCCTGCACCAGGAAGCGGCCCCCCTCGCGGCCCGCCTGCGTGACCACGAGCCCCGGGGTGGCGCGGAGGCGGCGCACGTAGTCGGCGAAGTGGCGGCTGGCGCGGTACCGGGGCAGGAGCAGGATCACGGCGAGCGCCACCACGCCGAGCAGGAGGAGCCACGCCTGCCAGTGAGCGCGGCGAGGGCGGACCTGCCGCGCCTCGCGCAGCAGCGCCTCGAGGCGCGGGCGGCTCCGGCCAAAGGGCGTCGTGTCGCCCTGGAAGCCATCGAGCTCGGCGGCGTGCTCGCCCTCGAGCTCCTCGAGGGTGGCCTGGAGCTCGGTGCGGAACTCCACTGGCGCATGCCCGCGGAAAACGGCCGCGAGGAGCGACCGGGAGCCCTGTTCCACCCACACCGTCAGCTCCCCCACCTGCAGCTGCTCCAGCATGTCCTGCTGCGAGACCCGGAACGAGTCGCGCGCGAAGTCCTGGATGGCGGTCAGCATGCCGGCCACCATGCCGGCGTCCTGGGCGTCCACCGACGGCGCTGTCAGGTGCTGGAGCAGGATGCCGCTCTCGCGATGCACCAAGAAGACCTGCTCCACGCGGTAGACCAGGCTGTGCCGGAGCACCACCTCGGCAAAGGGCCGACCCGTGCGGACCGCCTCCCAGCGCCAGGCGAGGCCCTGCAGCGAAAAGGTCGACTCGAGCGCCTGGTTGAGCGACTGCAGCATCCCCGCGAGCGCCTGGCTGATGGCGCGGCGGATGGCGGGGCCCATGACGGGGAAGAGCGCGTCGGCGAGCGGCTGCGGGTCGCGCCGCACCGAGCGGGTGAGGGCCTGGGTGACGACGGGGCTCAGCGCCTCGGGATCGTCGAGCCGCTGCTCCAGCCGGCGGATCTGCTCGCGTTCGCGGCCCAGCAGGATGGTCCGGAGCCGCGCCACCGGGTCGGCCGGGGGGGCGGGTTCGGCGGGCGGGGCGCCCGGCGGGGTGGTGCCCGCGCGCGCGGGCGTCCGCACCTCAGGCGTCATTCGGGCGGCGCGGCTCCTCGGCCAGGCGGGCGGCGACGTCGGCGAACATGGCGCCGAGGGCGGCACGGTCGGCCTTGCGGGCGTGGAGCTCGTCGGCCTCGCGCCGGAGGGCGGCGCCGAGCTCGCCGGTCTTCCGCGCGAGCTCCTCGGCGAGGGCGCCGGCCTGGCGGGCCAGCTCGCCGCGGAGGTCGCGCTGGGTGCGCTGGGCCTCCTCGGCGCTGTCGGCGAAGCGGGTGTCGGTGGTGCGCCCCAGCTGGTCGAGGCTGCCCGCCAGCTCCCCGTCACCGGAGGCGCGGGTGCGCTGCTCCTGGGTCAGGCGGTCGGCCAGTACCTCGACCTCGCGGCGCATGTACTCCTCGAGGCTCGAGAGCCGCTGGCGGAACTCGTCGCGCAGGTTGGCGGAGTCCTGCAGCAGGCGCTCCTCGAGCTGGGAGAAGCGGCGATCGTAGTCCCGCATCTGCGCGCCGAAGATGATGTCACGGATCTGGTCGATGTTGCCGCCCGGGGCCGTGGCATCGGCCGCGCGGGCATTCAGGTCGGTGGACTCCATGGGGATCCTCGGAAGGCGCCGGGGGTGCGGGAGCGAAGCGGGACGGGACCGGGCACGGGGCGGCCCGGGGGCCCGCCGGACGTGGCAAAAGTGCATGACGAGCGGAGGCGGGGGAAGGGCGGGGCCGGTCCCGGGAAAGACGACGGGCCGTCTCCCTCCCGGGAGGCGGCCCGCCGACGCCGGTTGGCCAGCGCGGAGGTCAGCGCGCCGCCCAGCCGATCTCGCCGCCGATGTAGTAGTTGCGGCCCGGCGCGGTCTCGAAGACCCGGCCGAAGGTGCCGTTGACGGTGAAGGAGCCGACGTAGTCACGGTCGAAGAGGTTGTTGATGCCAAGGAAGGGGCGGAGCCAGGCACCGCCGGCACGCCCCTCCCAGCTGATCCGCACGTTGGTGACCCCGTGGCCCAGCCCCTCGATCTCGCTGCCCTTGGCGCCGCCGAGCCCCGCCACGTAGGTGGTGTTGAGGTCATCGGCGAACATCGAGGTAGCCAGGGTGTGGTCGACGTCCACGGAGACCCCGCGGACCGGTCCGGCGCGGAGCCCGAGCCGGGCAAAGCCCTTCGGCACGCTCGGCAGGGTGTTGCCGTCGAGCGTGTCGACGGTGCCGGCCTGCTGGTTGACCACGCGGTAGCGGCCGAAGCGGAAGTTGGAGTAGGTGTAGTTGCCGAAGAGGGTGAGCCAGCCCAGCGGCCGGCCGCTCAGGCCGAGTTCCACGCCGTCGTTCTTCACGCGGCCCGCGTTGGTGAAGTACCCGCGTCCGCTCACCTCGCGGTACTGGACGATGGCGTCACGCACCCGGCTGAGGTACCCGGCCACGGAATAAGTGAGGCCCCCCACGGTGCCGCGGGCTCCGACCTCGTAGTTGGCCGTCCGCTGCGGGTCGAGCTGGGTGTTGAAGCCGCCGGCCGAGTTGGGCTGGTTCACCAGCTCGGTGGTGGTCGGCGTCTCGAAGCTGGTGGAGACGTTGACGTAGGGGCTGAAGCGCGGGTCGCGGACGTAGGCCGCGCCGACGTTGCCGGAGAAGGCGGACATGGTGCGGTCGCCGCTGTTGTCGGTGGGCACCACCTCGCGCTGGAAGTGGTCCTGCACCTCGAACTTGATGGCGTCGTAGCGGCCGCCGGCGCTCACCACCAGGTCGGGGACCGGGGTGTAGTGCAGCTGCAGGAACGGGCCGACCTCGGTGACGATCTCGCGCTGGTCGAGGAGCAGGGTGTCGGGCTTGCCGTCCACCGAGCGGGAGTTGGTGCGGTCGTCGCGCATCCGCTGGAGGTCGATACCGCCCACCAACCGGACGGGACTGCCCTCGCCGCCCAGGCGCTGGTCGCCGCTCAGCCGCAGGCCGGCCACCTGGCGGTCGATGGTGTTGTACGTCCCGACATTGGGGCCCGTGCCCTGCGGCGGCGGCGTGGCGAGGCCGCTCTTCAGGTTGCGCGCGATGCCGAAGACGGCCACGGTGAACTCACCGCGACTGTTGAAGCGCCTGCCGGTGAGGGCGAGCTGGAACTGGCTGACGTCCTTGTCGGCCTTGCGCAGGATGTTGTTGGCGGCGGCGGAGTCGGGGTTGGCGGCCACCTCCGCGGCGGTCAGCGCGCCCGGGTTCTCCGCCTTCGGCGCATCGGTGTAGCCCACCCGGAGGCCGAGGCTGGTGCGGTCGTTGACGATGTAGTCGCCCCCGAAGTTGACCTGGGTGAACTCGGTGGCGCTGTACTGCCGGAAGCCGTCCACCTCGGTGCGGCTCACGGAGAGCACGCCGCTCGCGTTGCCGCGCCGGGTGGTGGTGCGGCTCTGGACCTTGAGGAGCCCGAAGGAGCCCCCCTCGACGCGGAGGGACTGCGAGAAGGGCGCCGCCCCCGCGCCCTCGGACGTGAGGGAGATGACGCCGCCGGACGCGTTGCCGTAGAGCGAGGCGCTGGCGCCCCGGATGACCTCCACCCGCTGCAGGTTGGCGAAGTCGACGTTGGTCAGCTGGCTCTGCCCGTCGGGCAGGGTCTGGGGGATCCCGTCGAGGAGCACCTTGACGCCGCGCACGCCGAAGTTGGCGCGGGCGCCCGCGCCGCGGATGGCCAGCCGCTGGTCGAGCGAGTAGTTGTAGCGGTTGGCCACGTAGACGCCGGGGATGTTGGCGAGGGCCTCATCGAGGCCGAGGGTGGCCTGCGCCCCCTGGAGGTCGCGCCGGCCCACCACGCCCACGGCGGCGGGGACGCGCAGCACCGTCTCGGGGCTCCGCGTGACGGTCACGGTGAGCTCGGGCAGGGTGACCTTGGCCGAGTCCCGTGCCGTGGTGTCCCGGGCCACGGGCTGCTGGGCCGCAAGCGGGAGGGCGAGGGCGACGACGAGTCCGAACGAAGCGAGCAGGCGCATGACGGTCCGTGGTGGGGTGGGTGAAAACACCCGATCGGGTGTGCAGACCGGGGAGTAGAGGCAGGGGCCGTGCCGGACCGGGGTTCCCTCGGGGGGCATGTCGCCCAGGTCGCGAGGCCGGGGGATACGGCCCAGAAGTGGGGGATTTCCCCCACGGCAGGTCGTGCGCGGCTCGCCTTGTAATGCCCCCTCCCGGGGCCTAGATTCCCGCCAGCCATGACGCCGCAAGACTATTCCGCACCGGACTTTACGGCCCCGCCACTCGCCACCGCCCCGGCGGCGCGCTTCGCGCCGCTCGTGGCGGACGGGGTGCTGCCGGACGGCTTCTTCTCGACGTCGAACCTGCCCACCTACGTGCGGGTCAACGGCGGCTGGCAGCTGCCCACGCGGCCCCGGATGGACTGCGCCATCGTGCAGCGGCCGGGCGGCCTCGAGGTCATCGAGCCGCGCCGTCTCCGGGCTGGTGAGCAGGTGGCCATGGGGCTGGCGGAGGACGGCTCGGAGGGGATCTACGTGCACTCCGCCGGCTTCCTCGGCGGGTCGCACAGCGCCAACGAGTTCCGGTTCATGTCCACCGAGGTGAGCCGGGAACGGCCGGTCAACTACGAGGACATGGCGGCACGGCTGCTGGAGGAACGGGCGCGGGGTGGCTACCTGATCTGGGTGGCGGGACCGGCGCTGGTGCACTCGCGGGCGCGGCAGGACTTCGCCTGGTTCGTGCACAACGGCTTCGTGCAGGCCATGCTGGCCGGCAACGCCGTGGCGGTGCACGACATCGAAGCGGCCATCTACGGCACCACCCTCGGCATGAGCAACGCCGGACGGCCCACCGAGCAGGGCCACGGGCTGCACATGCGGGCGATCAACCAGGTGCGCGCCGCCGGGTCCATCGAGCGCGCGGTGGCCAGCGGGCTGATCCGCGACGGCATCATGCACGCGCTGGTGACGCACGGGATCCCGTACGTCCTGGCCGGTTCCATCCGGGACGACGGGCCGCTGCCGGGGATCCACTCCGACGCGCTCGCGGCGCAGGACGCCATGCGCGAGCACACGGTCAAGGCCACCGGCGCCATCCTCATTGCCTCGGCGCTTCACGCCATCGCGGTGGGGAACATGCTGCCGGCGTACCACACGCACGAGGGCGGGGTGCCGCACCCGCTCATGACCATCTGCGTGGACCAGACCGAGTTCGTGGTCAACAAGCTCAAGGACCGCGGCACCCACCAGGCGTACGGCGTCGTGACCAACGCGCAGGACTTCATGCACGTGCTGCGCTTCTACGTGGAGAAAGGCCTCACCTCGTGATCCTCAACCAGCCCGGCTCCGGATGGGGCCGCCTCGCCGAGTACGTCGCCACGCAGATTGCGCCGGCGGAGATCGACGGGGTGTGGCAGTTCCGGACCATCAAGCGCGACGGCCGCGAACTCGGCACCGTGATGCTCTCGCGGGTGGACGGCGAGCAGCAGGAGCGGCGGCGCATCTACACCGCACGCTTCGTGCACGTGCTCAAGGGCAAGGAGCGGGGCAAGTTCGAGGCGGCGCTCGAGGAAGTGGGCAGCGGCCCGGTGGAGACGCTCGACAGCCTCCTCGCCGGCGTGCGCAAGCGGCTCGAGGACGAGGACCCGCGGCCCATGCCGGTGGCGGAGTGGTTCCCGGTGGCCGATGGCGCGCCTCGCCTCGGGTGAGGCGGAGGCCCTCCTCGGGAGCTTCCGCGAGTGGCTGCGCCGCCACGGCCAGCCGGTGACCCGGCAGCGGGACCAGGTGGCGGCGGTGGTGCTGGGCTCCACCGACCACCTGTCGGTGGAGCAGATCCAGGAGCGGCTGCAGGCCAGGGGCAGCACGGTGGGCCTGGCCACCGTCTACCGGACGCTCGACCTGCTGGTGCAGAGCGGCATGGTGCGCGGGCACGACTTCGGGCAGCGCTCCCGCCGCTATGAGCCGATGGGCCCCGGCAGCGTGCACGAGCACCTCATCTGCACCCGCTGCGGGAAGGTGGAGGAGTTCACGCACGAGCGGCTGGAGCGGATGCTGCCGATCATCGCCGACGAGTACGGCTTCCAGCCCGACCGGCACCGGGTGGAGATCTACGGAGTCTGCCGCGAGTGCCAGCGGCGGGTGCTGGGGTGAGCCCCGGGACATT
This sequence comes from Gemmatimonadales bacterium, assembly GCA_044221825.1. GTDB lineage: Bacteria > Gemmatimonadota > Gemmatimonadetes > Gemmatimonadales > GWC2-71-9 > JADJOM01. Next base: position 1,095 of record JBGAOL010000088.1, on the reverse strand, counting down.
CTCATGACCGAACCGGCCACCCTCGGCGTCGCCGTCGCCTTCCTGGCGGGACTGCTCAGCTTTCTCTCGCCCTGCGTCCTGCCGCTGGTGCCGAGCTACATCGGCTTCCTCACGGGACTCTCCCTCGACGAGATGCAGTCGCGCCGGCGCACGGCGCTGATCCACGCGGCGCTCTTCGTCCTCGGCTTCACGCTCGTCTTCCTGCTGCTCGGCGCCTCGGCCACGGCGATCGGGCGGGTGCTCAAGTACAACAAGGTGTACCTGCAGTACTTCGGCGGGGTGCTGATCATCCTGTTCGGGCTCATCTGCCTCGGCGTGGTCAAGTCGCCGTGGCTGCAGATGGAGAAGCGGGTGCACCTGCAGGACAAGCCGCTGGGCTACCTGGGGAGCGTGCTGGTGGGGATGGCGTTCGCCGCGGGGTGGACGCCCTGCATCGGCCCCATCCTGGGCGGCATCCTGGGCCTTGCGTCAGGCGCGGAGACGCTGGGGCGGGGCATGGGGCTGCTGGCGGCCTACTCGGCGGGGCTGGCGGTCCCGTTCTTGCTGGCCGCATGGGCGGTCGACAGCTTCCTCGACTGGTTCAAGAAGTTCCGCCGCTTCCTGCCGTGGGTCATGCGCGTCAGCGGGGCGCTGCTGGTGTTCGTTGGCGTGCTGCTCCTGACGGGGCAGTTTACCCGGCTGGCGGCCTGGCTGCAGGGCTTCACGCCGGCGGGATTGCTCGAGCGGCTCTAGCATCCCCCTCCTGACCCGCCCCGGGCCGGGGCGGGTTCCCCGAACTTCACCTCGGTCAACCGGACCTCCGATGACCTGGCAAGCCTGGTTCACGCTCGGCGTGGCGCTGCTCACGCTGGTGTGCCTTGCAAAGGACCTGCTGGCGCCGAGCAACACCATGCTCGGGGCGGCGATCCTGCTGCTGCTGGCCGGGGTGATCAAGCCGGAGGAGGCCTTCGCCGGCTTCGGGAACCCGGCGCCGATCACGGTGGCGGCGCTCTACATCCTGGCGCGCGGTGCTGAAAAGACGGGGGTCCTGCAGCCGGTGTTGGAGCGGTTGCTCGGGAAGGGCGGCGGCGGGCGTTGGGCCATGACCCGCCTGTT
>JBGAOL010000087.1:0-12259 GCA_044221825.1 Gemmatimonadales bacterium | reverse complement strand
CCCGGCTCGATGACGCACCGACCATGTGGTCGCCAGATGGTCGGCTCCTCGTGGGCTACTCTGCCCGCTGGAGCCCGCCGGACCGGGATGACTATGACGTGGTGCTCTGGGACACCGCCACCGGAATTCCCACCCGCCTGACCTACACCATCGATGGTGACTTCAGCGCCGAGTGGTCGCCCGATGCACAGCGGATCGGGTTCCTGCGGCAGTGGAAAGGGCTCGAGCGCCCCGCCTCGTTCTGCTGGATCCGGCCGGCAGCGCGGCAGGTGCCCGCCTGCATCGAGCCGGTGCACGCGGAGCTGACGGGGGTCGCGGAGTGGCTGGACCCGGAGACGGTCTCTGTCCGGCTCGACTCCCTCGGCACCTACATCAACGCGGCCCTCGAGGTGGCGACCGGCCAGTGGCGGCGCCGGCCGGCACGCATCGAGCATGGGCCCGCGCCCAGTCCGGGCGCAGAGGCCGAGGTCGTTGGCTACACGGCCGCGCCGGGAGGACAGCTCACCTTCGAGGTCCGGCCGACGGGACGCGCGGAGGCGGCACGCGTCCTGGTGCCCTCCGGGCCGGGGCGACGGATCCTGCACGTGTTCTGGCGTGACCGTTCCCTGCCCCGCCATTTCCTGGACTCGCTCGTGTTCACCAACCCGAGGCCCACCCTGGCCCGCGGCGCCACCCTGCGCCTCGGGGTCGAGGGTCGTGACGGGGCGGGGCGTGACGTCCCGCTCAGGGTGCCCCTGGACTGGACCAGCAGCGACTCGACGGTGCTGCATGTCTCCCCGGCCGGCGTGGTGGAGGCACGACGACTCGGCACCGCGACCATCACGGCCGCGATCCCGGGCTGGCGCGAGGTGTCCGTTGTCATCCAGGCGACCGAATCCTCGGTTGTCCCGCTCCTCAGCGAGACCTGGGACGACGAGTGGGCCAACCGCTGGAACGCAGGCGGTTCCCCCTCTCCCCTCGTGGTGACCGGCCCGGGCGGCATCCGTGGCTTCCTCAACAACGGCGACGGCTCCTACGCCAGCGGGGCGGTGTCCCGCCAGCTGTGGGACGCGGCAGAGGGCCTGGCCGTCGAGGCGCAACTGTCCACGCCGGTGACGGAGACCCAGTTCCAGGTGCTCTACCTGTTCCTGTCGGACCCAGACGAACGGCGACTGACCTTCGAGCGCGACAGCGGGGTGACCGCCGCGTACACGGGTCGTGCAATCGACGGTGGCGGCAGCTGCGGTATCCAGTACCCGGCCGGCGAAGGAAGCCTGGCCGTGAAGCGACTCGCCTACTTCGCCAGTCCGGGCTCTGCCCGGGGGCGCATCGGTCCCTGGGTGAGGCGGGCCGACAGCTGGTGGACCGTCCGCATCCAGATGCTCCCTGACGGCCGCTGCGGCGTGGCGGTGAACGGCCGCCCGGTCTGGCTGTCGGCAGTGCCGCGCGCCTTCCATCGGCCATGGCGGGTAGAGCTGGGGTTCGCCTCGCAGCGCGCCCTGATGCTGCACGGCCCCATGCGCGTCTGGCGCGGCGTGCCCACCGACATCGACTGGTCCGCGCTCGATACCCTGAACGGCCGCCCCCTCCCTCTGGACGAGGACCCGGCAGCACGGTAGGCTCCACCGGTCGCGCGGCATCGGGCCGCGCGGCCGGTTCCCCCTCCAGCACCCCGGGCTTCCGATGAAGAAGGGCACCCTCATCACCCTCGCGACCGTGGTGGGCTTCGGCTCACTGCTGCTGTTCAACACGCTGAGCGCGCAGAAGGCCACCTGCACCGTCACCGTCAGCTACAACGGCCACACCAACACCGCCACCGCCTCCCACGAGAACGAAGCCGAGGCCAAGCGCTCGGCCCAGAACACCGCCTGCGGCCCCATCACCAGCGGCATGAACGACGCGATCGCCTGCGACCGGGTGGAACCGGACTCGGTGCGCTGCGAGACCCACTGACCTCGGCCTCGGCTGAAGCCGAGGCTCGGCACGGCAAGCCCGGCGGGCAGGGCCCGCCGGGCTCACTCTCCCGAAGCGCCCGGAAATCGTTCCAGTCTGGCTGTCGAAGGTGCCGGTGCGGCGGGAGTGCTGCCGGGCGGGCGCGGGTGCCGGGTGCGCCGTGTTTTCGTGCCCGGGCTCACACGGGTAAGCCGTTGTGAAACAAAGAGTTGTGGTGGTGCGTCGGAATCGGTGACGTCTCCGGTGCGTGGCATCAAGGTTGCATTCCTCGGGATGGGCACTGGAACATCGGGGTCGATCCTCCGATACAAGAGGATGCCATGAGTGAACTGACGATTCGGGAAATGGAAAACGGCGAGGAATTCGCCGACTGGTTCGCCGACCTCACGTTGCAGGAGGAGCGGTCCACCGGGGCGCCGACGCACCTCGAGGACCATTACCTCATCCTCAGCAACGCCATCGGCGACTGGGTGGGTGGCCTCCGGTACACCACGCGTGGCGGGGTGGCCACGGTGGTGGACGTGGCCGTGCGGCAGGAGGAGCGGGGCCAGGGCCACGGCCACCGGCTGCTCAGCGCCTTCGAGGAGCACGCCCGCGACCTGGGTGCGCACCTCGCCGAGTTCTGGAGCGACGACCCCGCCGGCGAGCCGGAGCTGATCCTCCACGGCTGGCGCCGGGTGCTCCGCCGCGAGGGCTATTTCGGGGGCGGCACCTGGTACCTCATGGAGAAGGTGCTCACCACGACCGTCTAGCGTCCCCCCGGCGGGGCGGGTAACCTTTTCCTGCTCCCGTCCCGCCGCACGAACGAAATGCGGGCCCGCGAGGAGTCTTCCTCGGGGCCCGCCGTCTCTTTGCCGGGATCCGCATGGCACTGCCCAACCCGATCCGCACCTTCCTCACCAAGGTGGAGGTCCTCAAGGACCTCGAGACCAAGGTGCAGGAACTGATGGCCCAGCACGAGGCCAAGCGCCCACTCTGGTTCCCGAGCGACCTCCTGGGCCCGAGGCCCGGCGAGGACCCCGACGCCCACTACGCGGCACTCCGCACGCGGGCGCGGGGCATCCCCGACCCGGCGCGCGCCGCCCTGGCGCTCAACATGCTCACCGAGGAGGGGCTGCCGCACTTCCACCGCCTCCTCGCCACCCACCTCGGCGACGACTCGCACTGGCAGGCGTGGAACCACCTGTGGACCGCCGAGGAAGACCGCCACGGGGTGATCCTGCACGACTACCTGCACGAGGCGCGGATCGTCAACCAGCGCCACCTCGAGGCCATGCAGTTCGACTACCTGCGGGCCGGCTTCACGCCGGACTGGGACAAGGACCCGTACCGGGTCTTTGCCTACACCACGCTGCAGGAGCGGGCCACGCAGCAGTCGCACGGGGAGACGGGGCGCCTCATCGGCGAGTACGAGCCGCTGCTGGGCGAGGTGCTGGCCAACGTGGCGAGCGAGGAGGCGCGGCACTTCACCTTCTACCGCACCATCTTCGCCGAGATCCTGGCGCGGGACCCGAACGAGGCGCTGGTCTCCGCCGCCCACATCCTGCCGAGTATCGAGATGCCGGGCCACACCATGCCCGGCTTCCGCGACCTGGCCGACGTGATCCGCCGGGCCGGCATCTACGGGCCGCGGGACTACCTGCGCATCGTGCAGGAGCAGCTCCGCTACTGGCGGATCGACGCGCTCGAGGGGCTCAACGCCGCCGGGCGGAAGGCGCAGGAGAAGATCCTGGGCATCCCCGAGCGGCTGGCGCGCATCGCCGACTACATCGAGAGCAAGAGCAAGGCGAAGACGTTCAACTTCGAGGTGGTGTTCAATCGTGAATTCGCGATGGAGTAGCGTGCTGCTGGCGCTGGCCGTCGGGGTGGCCGCGGCCGGCTGCAGCAAGGACGAGCCCAAGGCCAAGGCCAAGGCCCCCGCCGAGGGCGAGGCGCCAGCCGACCCGGCGCAGGCGGACGCCCAGGCGCTCGGCGCCGAGGTGTTCGACATCATGGACCGGGTGGTGGCGTACAAGGCCTCGCACCAGGGGCGGCTGCCCACGTCGTTCCGGCAGGCGGGGATCGACACGCTCACGGCCACCACCACGCGCGGCCTCTCGCGGGTGGGCGGCGACCCGCAGGTGACGATCCGCTTCCGGCGAATGGACGGGCACCAGCTGGAGAGCTGCAGCGGCACCAACCTGGTGATCGAGCAGTCGATGATGAACGAGGGGACGTTCGAGGTGCAGTGCGTGGTGGCGGACGGCGCCACGCGCACCTTCACGGTCCGGCGGCCGTGAGCGCGGCATGATCGCCTATTACCTGGAGCTGGCGGCGCGGGTTCTGGTGTTCGGTGGCTTCGTGCTGGCGGCGGTGGTGGCGTCGGCGCACTGGCTGGTGGCCACGCGGAAGATCACGCCGTTCCACGCCTACGCGCGGTTCGGGCGGCAGCTCGGCGCGCCGTTCGTGAAACCGCTGGAGCAGCGCCTGCTCCGGAGCGGCGGGAACCCGGGCTCGGCGCCCTACTTCCTGTTCTGGGCGGCACTCCTTGGCGGGCTCGCCTTCCTGGCGCTGGTGCAGTGGCTCATCGGCTTCGTGTACACCACGCTGTTTGCGGCGAGCGCGGGGCCCGGGAGCCTCATCGTCTTCGCGGTGGACCTGGTGTTCCGGGTGCTGCAGTTCGCGATCTTCGTGCGGGTGATCGCCAGCTGGTTCGCGGTGTCGCCCTACTCGCGGCCCATGCGGATCATCCACGGGATGACGGACTGGCTGCTGGAGCCGCTCCGGCGCATCATCCCGCCGCTCGGCATGATCGACGTGTCGCCGATCGTCGCGTACTTCATGCTGATGCTGGCGCAGGGGTTCGTGGTGCCGGCGCTGCAGCGGGCGCTGGGGGGCTAGCCTGGCCCCAGGCCCCACGCCGTCTCCCGTAGCGGCGGAGCTATGTTCCGCCGACTCGAGCTCAACTATCGTGCTCGATCCCGGAGATCCAGTCGGCGAAGCATAGCTCCGCCGCTACGGGTGCGATTTCACAGCACGTGCGGACGACGATCACTGCGCCATGCCCTCTCCCATCACCCAGGCCAACGACGGCATCCGGATCGCGCTGCAGGTGCAGCCGCGGGCCTCGAAGAGCGAGGTGCTCGGCCTCCAGGGCGATGCGCTCAAGGTGCGGGTGCAGGCGCCGCCGGTGGAGGGGGCGGCCAACGAGGCCGTCGTGGATCTCGTGGCGGAGGCGCTCGGCGTGCGGCGGGGGGCGGTGCGCCTCGTGGCGGGGGAGACGGGGCGGCGGAAGGTGGTGGCCGTGGCCGGAATCACGGCGGCGGAGGCGGCGCGGCGGCTTCGGCTTGAGCCGCCGGGGGGACCGGGGTAGCTTTCCGGGACAACTGAGAGCCGTGGTGATTTGCGCCTATTGCAGCCACGTAAAACAACTGCTAAAACGGCTGCCCCCCGAGGTGCCGTCAGGCTCCCGGGGTTTTTTCGTCGAGGTCGTTCATGGCATACACGCGCGCAACCCGCCTGGCCCTCCTGCCCACGCTGCTGGAGCAGCGCATCCTGCTGCTGGATGGCGCCATGGGCACCATGGTGCAGACCTACGGCCTGCAGGAGGCTGACTACCGCGGCGAGCGCTTCCGCGACTGGCCCCGGGACGTGAAGGGCAACAACGACCTCCTGGTGCTCACCCGGCCGTCGGTGATCCGCGAGATCCACGCCGCCTACCTGGCCGCCGGCGCCGACATCCTCGAGACCTGCAGCTTCAATTCCACCAGCGTCTCCATGGCCGACTACGGCATGGAGGCGCTGGTTCCCGAGCTGAACCGCGCGGCGGCGGCGCTGGCGCGCGGGATCGCGGACGAGTTCGAGGCCAAGGACCCGTCGCGGCCGCGCTACGTGGCCGGCATCCTGGGCCCGCTCAACAAGACCGGCTCGCTCTCGCCCGACGTCAACGACCCGGGACTCCGGAACATCACGTTCCCGGAGATGGTCACGGCCTACGCCGAGGCGGCCGAGGGGCTGCTGGACGGTGGGGCGGACGTGGTGATGATCGAGACGATCTTCGACACGCTGAACGCCAAGGCGGCCATCTTTGCGCTGGAGCAGGTCTTCGAGCGGCGCGGGGAGCGGGTGCCGGTGATGATCTCCGGCACCATCACCGACCGGAGCGGGCGCACGCTGTCGGGGCAGACGGTGGAGGCGTTCTGGAACTCGGTGGCGCACGCGCGCCCGCTGAGCGTGGGCCTCAACTGCGCGCTCGGCGCCTCGGAGCTCCGCGGCTGGGTGCAGGACCTCTCGCGGGTGGCGCCGGTGTACCTGAGCGCGCACCCCAATGCGGGGCTCCCCAACGCCTTCGGTGGCTACGACGAGACGCCGGAGTCCATGGCGGCGGTGATCCGCGAGTTTGCCACGTCGGGGCTGGTGAACATCGTGGGCGGCTGCTGCGGCACCTCGCCGGCGCACATCAAGGCCATTGGCGAGGCGGTGCGGGGCCTGACGCCGCGGCAGCGGCCGCACATCGCGCCGCGCTGCCGGCTGTCGGGGCTCGAGCCGCTGACGATCGGGCCCGAGACCAACTTCGTGAACGTGGGCGAGCGGACCAACGTGACCGGGTCGCGCCGCTTCGCCAAGCTCATCCTGGACAACCAGTACGAGCAGGCGCTCGAGGTGGCGCGCCAGCAGGTGGAGAGCGGGGCGCAGGTCATCGACGTCAACATGGACGAGGGGATGCTCGACTCGGAGGCGGCGATGACCCGCTTCCTCCGGCTGGTGGCCACCGAGCCGGCCATCGCGCGGGTGCCGGTGATGATCGACAGCTCCAAGTGGAGCGTCATCGAGGCCGGCCTGCAGCAGCTGCAGGGCAAGGGGATCGTCAACTCCATCTCGCTCAAGGAAGGCGAGGCGAGCTTCCTGCACCAGGCCACGCTGGTGCGGCGCTACGGCGCGGCCGTGATCGTGATGGCCTTCGACGAGCAGGGGCAGGCGGACACGCTCGAGCGGAAGGTGGGCATCTGCGAGCGGGCCTACCGCCTGCTGCACGAGACGGTGGGCTTCCCGGCCGAGGACATCATCTTCGACCCCAACATCTTTGCGATCGCCACGGGGATCGAGGAGCACAACGGGTACGCGGTGGCCTACATCGAGGCCATCCGGCAGATCAAGGCGAAGCTGCCGCACGCACTCATCAGCGGTGGTGTCAGCAACATCTCGTTCTCCTTCCGCGGCAACGACCCGGTCCGCGAGGCCATCCACTCGGTGTTCCTGTACCATGCCATCAAGGCGGGCATGGACATGGGCATCGTGAACGCCGGCCAGCTGGCCATCTACGACGACATCGCGCCCGACCTGCTGGAGCGGGTCGAGGACGTGGTGCTCAACCGCCGGGCCGACGCCACCGAGCGGCTGCTCGAGGTGGCCGAGCAGTACAAGGGGAAGGGCGAGGGGAAGAAGGCGGGCAACGACCTGGCGTGGCGCGCGCTCCCGGTGCGGGAGCGGCTGGCGCACGCGCTGGTGGAGGGCGTGGACACCTGGATCGTCGAGGACACCGAGGAGGCGCGGCAGCAGGCGGCGCGGCCCATCGAGGTCATCGAGGGTCCGCTCATGGCCGGCATGAACGTCGTCGGCGACCTCTTCGGCGCCGGGAAGATGTTCCTGCCGCAGGTGGTCAAGAGCGCCCGCGTCATGAAGAAGGCCGTGGCGCACCTCATCCCGTTCATCGAGGCGGAGAAGGCGGCGCTGGCCGACGCGCGGTCCAAGGGCAAGATCGTGATGGCCACCGTGAAGGGCGACGTCCACGACATCGGCAAGAACATCGTGGGCGTGGTGCTGCAGTGCAACAACTACGAGGTGGTGGACCTGGGCGTCATGGTGCCGCACGCGCGGATCCTCGAGGCGGCGCGGGAGCACAAGGCCGACGCCATCGGGCTCTCGGGGCTCATCACGCCGTCGCTGGAGGAGATGACGATCGTGGCGGCGGAGATGGAGCGGCAGGGGTTCACGCTGCCGCTCCTGATCGGCGGGGCCACGACGAGCCGGATCCACACGGCGGTCAAGATTGCGCCGCGCTACGCGGGGCCGGTGGTGCACGTGCTCGACGCGTCGCGCGCGGTGGGCGTGGCGGGGCGGCTCCTCTCCGACACGCTGCGCGACGACTTCGTGGCGGAAGTGCAGGCCGAGTACGCGGCGCTCCGGGATGAGCGCGCCGCGCGCGACCCGGGCGAGCGGCTCGGCACGCTCGCCGAGGCGCGCGCCAACCGCCTGACGGTGGCGGCGACGCCGGCGCCGGCGCCCAGCTTCCTCGGCACGCGGCAGTTCCTCCAGTACCCGCTGGCGGAGCTGGTGGAGCGGATCGACTGGACGCCGTTCTTCCAGACCTGGGAGCTGGTGGGCCACTTCCCCGCCATCCTCGACGACCCGGCGGTGGGGAAGACCGCGCGGAGCCTCTACGACGACGCGCGGCGCATGCTCGACCGCATCGTCCGCGACAACCTGCTCGAGGCGCGCGCCGTGGTAGGCTTCTTCCCCGCGGCCAGCGAGGGCGACGACATCGTCCTCTACGGCGACGAGTCCCGCAGCACGCGCCTGGCCACGATCCCCACGCTCCGTCAGCAGGCGAAGAAGAAGGACCGGCCCAACTACGCCCTGGCCGACTTCGTGGCGCCGGCAGGGACGGTGCCGGATTACGTGGGCGCGTTCGCGGTGACGGCCGGGCACGGCCTGGAGCAGCTCGTGGCCGCCTACGAGAAGGACCACGACGACTACAACGCCATCCTGGCCAAGGCCCTCGCCGACCGGCTGGCGGAGGCCTTCGCCGAGCGGCTGCACGAGCGGGTGCGCACCGAGCTCTGGGGCTACGCGCCCGCGGAGCGGCTGGACAACGCGGCGCTCATCAAGGAGCAGTACCAGGGCGTCCGGCCCGCGCCGGGCTATCCGGCCTGCCCCGACCACACCACCAAGCGCGCGCTCTTTGACCTGCTCCAGGCCGAGCGGCAGGCGGGCATCACGCTCACCGACAGCTTTGCCATGTGGCCCGCGGCGGCGGTGAGCGGCTGGTATTTCTGGCGGCCCGAGGCGCAGTACTTCGGCGTCGGGAAGCTGGGGCTGGACCAGGTGGAAGACTATGCGCGCCGAAAGGGCCTCACGCTCGAGGAAGCGGAGCGGTGGCTCGCGCCCAACCTGGGCTACACCCCGGCGCTCCCCAAGGCGGCACGGCCGGTGGCCGCGGCCACCGCCTGACCGTAGACGAGACCATGACCACGCTTGCCGAACTGATCGCCGACGGCCGCACCCACGTGGTGGACGGCGCCATGGGGACGATGCTCTACCAGAAGGGCGTCTTCCTCAACGTCTGCTACGACGAGCTGGCCCTGCGCCAGCCGGACCTGATCCGCGACATCCACCGCGAGTACGTGCGAGCGGGCGCCGAGATCCTGGAGACCAACACCTTCGGCGCCAACCCGGTGAAGCTGGCGCACTACGGGCTGGCAGCCGAGACGGTGGCCATCAACCGCGCCGCGGCGCAGCTGGCGCGCGATGCCGCCGGCGACCGCGCCTCGGTGGTGGGCGCCATCGGCCCGCTCGGTGTCCGCATCGAGCCGTTCGGCGAGATGTCGCACGCGGAGGCGGAGGCGCATTTCGCGCAGCAGGTGGAGGGGCTGCTGGCGGGCGGGGTGGACGGCTTCATGGTGGAGACGTTCAGCGACGTGGAGGAGGTGCGCGCCGCCATTGCCGCCATTCGGGCACGCTCGTCGCTGCCCATCATCGCCCAGATGACGGTGGGCACCGACGGCAAGACGCACTACGGCACCGAGAGCGCCACCTGGGGCCCGCTGCTCGAGAGCATGGGCGCCGACGTGATCGGCGTGAACTGCTCCGTCGGGCCCGCGGGCGTCCTGAGCGTGGTGGAGAAGCTGGCGCCGGTGGTCACGAAGCCCATCTCGGCCCAGCCCAACGCCGGCCTCCCGCGCGACGTCGGGGACCGCAAGATCTACATGGCCAGCCCCGAGTACATGGCCGACTACGCCCGCCGCATGGTGGAGGCGGGCGCCCGCTTCGTGGGCGGCTGCTGCGGCACCACGCCCGAGCACACCAAGGCCATGGTGGGTTTCGTGCGGAGCGTGCGACCGCGGCACTCGTCGGTGCAGACGGTGGCGCCGGTGCTCGCCGAGCCCACGCCGCCGGTGCCGCTCGCGGAGCGCTCGCGGCTCGGGGCCAAGCTGGCGGCGGGGCAGTTCGTCACCACGGTGGAGATCGTGCCGCCCAAGGGGATCAACCCCGAGGGGATGTTCGCGCAGGCGCGGGCGCTTCAGGCGGCGGGGGTCGACGCGGTGAACGTGCCCGACGGCCCGCGTGCGCAGAGCCGCATGGGCGCCCTGCTCTCCGGCCTCCTCATCCAGCGCGAGCTGGGCCTCGAGGCCGTGGTGCATTATGCCTGCCGCGACCGGAACTTCCTCGGCATGCTCTCCGACCTGCTCGGCGCCGCGGCGAGCGGCATCCGGAACCTGCTCATCGTCACCGGTGACCCGCCGAAGATGGGGCCGTACCCCGACGCCACGGCGGTGTTCGACATCGACAGCATCGGCCTCACCAACCTGGTGAGCCGGCTCAACCACGGCCTGGATCCCGGCGGCAACGCGCTCGGCGACCGGACCAAGTTCGTCATCGGCGTGGGCGTGAACCCGGCGGCGGTGGACCTGGACCGCGAGCTGCGGCGCTTCGCGTGGAAGGTCGAAGCGGGGGCCGAATACGCCATCACGCAGCCGGTCTTCGACCTGGACCAGCTGGATCGCTTCCTCAAGCGGGTGGAGGAGTTCAAGGTGCCGGTCATTGCCGGGATCTGGCCGCTGGTGTCGCTCCGGAACGCGGAGTTCATGGCCAACGAGGTGCCGGGCGTGGTGATCCCGCCGCCGGTGGTGGAGCGGATGCGGAAGGCCAGCCAGCACGGCAAGGAGGCGGGCCTCGCCGAGGGCGTCACCATTGCGCGCGAGATGCTCGAGGCGGTGAAGGCGCGGGTGCAGGGCGCGCAGGTCTCGGCGCCGCTCGGGCGGGTGCCGGTGGCGGTGGAGGTGCTCGGCGGGTCGCTGGCGGCGAGGCCGTAGGCCTCGCTTGCGGCGGGGCCGGGCGATGGCTCGGCGTGACTCACCGCAGACGGAGGCGTGGAGGGCCGCAGAGGACCTGCACATGAACAGTGGGGCTCGGTTAAGACGAGCCCCACCGTGTTTCCAATGAGTCTTGGTCGCGTTTGGCGCGATTCCCCACCAGTTCTGCCAGGCCACCCTCAATTCACTGCACCCATCCGGAGAGGTTCTGCCCACTCCGAGCGCAGGTCCTCTGCGGCCCTCTGCGCCTCCGCGTCTCTGCGGTGAATGACCGCACACCACCCCGAGGTCAGCGCGGCCGCCCCGTGGTGGTGTCGGTCTTGGTGGTGTCGGCGGGCATGGCCGGGGGCACGGCGGTGCTGGTGTCGGGCGCCGCGGTGTCGGGGCGGGCGCCGGCGCCCATGGCGCCGGTGGCGCGGCGCTCGATGTCGTCGAGGAGCGCGCTGGCGAAGGCCGCGGTGAGGATGCAGCCCTGCTCGGTGCCGGTGGCGCCGTCCTGGTCGGCCTCGTTGTTCTTGCCGGCGGCAATGAGGGTCGCCACGCTGCCCTGCGCGTTGCCTTCCGTCTTCAGGGCCACCGTGATCTGGGTGGTCCCCATCGATGCGATCGGCTGGCCGCCGCTCGTCATACCGCAGTTGACCCGCTCACTGGTCTGCTGGCCGTTCCAGGTGCCGCCGAGACGCAGCGGGGAGCCCGTCACCGTCCCCATCTGCTCATTGGAGTTGGCGATGGGGATGCCGCGCTCGCTGAAGACCTGCATGGCCGCGGCGGCGATCCTGGCCGGCACCGCGGCAATGGTGCGGGTGACCCGCTGGGCGTTGGCGTCGGCGATCACGGTACCTTCCGGCGTGGCCGCCACCGACGGCGTCCCGGGACCGCAGCCCGAAAGCACGCCTGCCGCGAATACACCGGCTGCCCACAGCACCTGTCGTGAAATCATCATGTCCCGCCTTCCTCGATCCATGGTTCGGGGACACCGGGTGTGCCCCTTCATGGTGGAGAGCATCCCGGGGAGAGGGCACCACACAACACACCTCGCCTGATGCAAGACCAGCCCCCGCCTGCACGTTGGCATGCCCGAGTGGAACGCTCCCATGGCGGAAGGCGCACCACGTTGAGGCCGGGGAGCCGCCCGGCTAGCTTCTTCCCGGGCAGTTCCCTTTTCACCCCGCCGAGCGCCAGCCAGGGCGCGGAGCCCGCCATGACGTCCCCGACCACCACCGCCCCCGCCCCGCTCTCCCGCCTCACCGAGGAGG
>JBGAOL010000086.1:0-12382 GCA_044221825.1 Gemmatimonadales bacterium | reverse complement strand
TGTGCACGATCCGAAGATCCAGTCGGCGGAGCATAGCTCCGCCGCTACGCGCTCGATCTCAATCTCTGTGCGCGATTCGAAGATCCAGTCGGCGGAGCGTAGCTCCGCCGCTACGGGTGCACGGGTCGGCTCAGCTCGGGAAGCAGGGTGCCGAGTTTCCCCTAGTCCCCCAGCCGGCTCATCGCATACTCGGCGAGAGCCGTGATGGTCAGGCTCGGGTTGACCCCAGGGTTGCCGGGCATGATGGAGCCGTCGATGACGTAGAGGCCCGGGTGCCCGTGCACCTGCGCGTCCGGCCCCACCACGCCCTCCGCCGCCGTGGCGCCCACCGGGCAGCCGCCGAGGATGTGGGCGGTGATGGGGATGTTGAACAGGCTCTCGTTCATCGAGCCCATGGCGATCCCGCCCGTCCGCTCCGCAAAGGTGCGCGTCACCTGGTGCCCGATCTCGATCTTCCCCGGCACCGGCTGCCCCTCCACCCGCTCCGACACCAGGTCGTCCCGGAAACCCGTGAACACGCTCCGCCCCGGCCGCATGCGGAGGTGCGTGTCCTCGTACTGCATGGCCAGGATGATCGTGGTGCGCTCCGCCCAGCCGGGCAGGACGTGGGTGCGCAGGAAGTCGCCCGGACGGCGGACCATCTCGAAGAGCGAGCGGCCCAGCCGTGAGGCGAAGCCGCCCCCCTCGATCATCGGCCCGCCGAGCAGCCGCATCATGGAGCTGCCGGCGGGATAGCGCACCGGCTCGATGGTGGTGATCCGGTCGGCGTGGAAGATCGAGGTGATGGCGATGCCCTTGGAGTAGTCCGTGGCACCGGTCCGCGCCACGCTGCCGAGCAGCGCCTCGTTGTTGGTCCGCACCTGCGTGCCCAGCGTGGGCGAGAGCTGGCTCAGCGACCCGCTGGCGCGGCACCGGAACAGCAGCCGCTGGGTGCCGAGCGCGCCGGCGGAGACGATCACGTTGCGGGCACGGATCGGCGGCAGCGTTCGCGGGCCGAAGCCCTTGGTGGACCGGGCGTACACTTCGTAGCGCGCGTCACCCGCGCCGTCCACCGGGCGGATGTCCGTCACGGTGGTGAACGGCTGGATCTCGGCTCCGGCCTTCTCGGCCAGCCAGAGATAGTTCTTGGGCAGCGTATTCTTGGCGCCGTGCCGGCACCCCACCATGCAGCCGCCGCAGTGATTGCAGCTCCGCCGCGCGGGACCCGCGCCGCCGAAGTAGGGGTCGGGGTAATCCTTGCCTTCGTGCCCGGGTTCGCCGAAGAAGGTGCCCACGGGCACGGGCTGGAAGCTGGCCTCGCGCCCAAGCTCGCGCGCGATGCCGCGGAGCGTCTCGTCGGCGGGGCCAAGCCGCGGGTTGGTGGCCACGCCGAGCATGCGGCGCGCGGTGACGTAGTGAGGCTCGAGCGCCTCGCCCCAGTGCACCGGCCGGCGCCAGCTCTCCTGCTCAAACGCCTCGGCCGTGGGCTGCATCAGCACGTTGGCGTAGCCCAGGCTCCCGCCACCCACGCCTGCGCCGTGCAGCACGAACACGTCGCGGAACGCGCTGATCTGCAGGATCCCGTAGCAGCCCACGCTCGGCGCCCAGAGATAGCGCGGCAGGTCCCAGCTTGAGCTGGCGAAGTCCTGGTCGTCGAACCGCCGGCCCCGCTCCAGCAGCACTACGCTCCGCCCGCGCTCCGCGAGGCGCAGCGCCGAGACGCTCCCGCCAAAGCCGGAGCCGATGATCACGAAATCCCAGGTGCGGGTCACGCGGGTACGCTACCGCCGGTACATGAAGGAGGGCAAGCCATTTCTCTGAAGTCTGGACAGAGGTTGGCCCGCCTCGCGCGCCCCGCTAGAATGTCCCCGACCACTCCCGTCGCAGACGGGTGATCGCTTCCCGCGTCCCGAGCCTTCGTGCTGACCCAACTCGCAACCCGCCAGCTGATCGTGGTGACCGGCAAGGGCGGGGTCGGGAAGACGACGCTCACGGCCGCCCTCGGCCGCCTGCTCGCCGCCGCGGGCCGGAAGACGCTCCTCCTCGAAACCGACCCGCGTGAGAGCCTGCACCAGCTCCTCAATACCCCGCCATCCGCGGGGCAGGTGCTCACCGCGGGGCCCAGGCTCTACCTCCAGAACCTGAGTCCCAAGGCGGTGGTGGAGAACCTGACGCGGGAGAAGATCCCCATCCCGCCGCTCGCCAACTCCATCATCCGCCATCCCGTCTACCAGCAGTTCATCGACGGCGCGCCCGGCATGAAGGAGATGGCGGTGCTGGGCTACGCCCTCCGCACCGTCCAGGGCGAGACCCGCTTCAAGGCCGACGTGGTGGTGCTCGACGCGCCCGCCACCGGCCACAGCGCCTCCATGCTGCAGGCACCGCTCCTCCTCGCCGACCTCATCGGCGGCGGTCAGCTCGGTGAGATGGCCAAGGACCTCGCCCGCTTCATCGCCAATCCGAAGCGCTGCGGCGTGGTGCTCGCCACGCTGGCCGAGGAGATGCCGGTGCAGGAGACGCTGGAGCTGGTGCAGTTCCTGCGCGAGAAGCTGAGCCGGCCGCCGGAGAAGATCGTGGTCAACGCGCTCTACCCACCCGTCGCCGGCCCCGGCGCGCGCGGCACCGACCCGCTGGCCCAGCTCTGGCGCGACCGCCGCGCCGTGAACGAGCAGGAACTGGCGCGCCTCAAAGCCGCCTGGGATGGCCCGGTGGTGGAACTGCCGCTCCTCCCCATGGACCGCGGCCCCGCACTGCTCGCTGCGCTCGCCGCCCGACTCGAGGAGCAGGTGACATGAGCATGGGCCCCTTCGAGTCGCCGCTCCTCGTGGTGGTGGGCGCCGGCGGCGTCGGCAAGACCACGCTCGCCGCCTCACTCGGCCTGGCCTCCGCCGAGCAGGGCGCGAAGACGCTCGTCATGACGTTCGATCCCTCGCTTCGCCTCAAGGACGCCCTCGGCGCCGGCGAGGAGGCGAAGGATCACGCCATCCCGGTGAACGCGGGCACCCGCGCGCCGCTCGACGTGGCGCTGCTCGATGCCCGCACCACCTTCGACCGCCTGATCCGCCGCCACGCGCCGAGCCCGGCGGCGGCCGAGCGGATCTTCCGGAACCGCTTCTACGCCAACCTGGCCGGCAACCTGGCCGGCATCCTCGAGTACATGGCGGTGGAACGCCTCTTCGAGGTGGCGAGCGGCAAGACCTATGAGCGCATCATCCTCGATACCCCGCCCACCCGTCAGGCGCTCGACTTCCTCGGCGCCCCCGACCGCATCGTGGGCTTCCTCGACTCCGGCGCCGTGAAGCTGGCGCTCAAGCCCTGGTGGGACGAGGGTGGCGGGATCGGCGGGATGGGCCTCCGCCTCGCTGCGCGCGGCGCCGAGGAGGTGGCCGACCGCGTGGTGGGCAAGCGCCTCCTGCGCGATGTGGTGGAATTCTTCCGTGCCTTTGCGCCGCTTTACGACGGCTTCCGCGGCCGGGCGCAGGAGGTCCGGAAACTCCTCCGCGCCGAGACGACGATGTTCACCCTCGTCACCGGTCCCGGTGCCGACCGGATCCCCGACGCGATGTTCTTTGCGCGGAAGCTCGCCGAGTCGGGCCATCACCTCGGGCCGGTGGTGGTGAACCAGGTGCACCCCGCCGCCCCCGCGCCCACGGGCACGCCCGACCCCGCCGACGGCCTCGCGCTCCTTGCCTACCTCGGCAACCGGGATGCCCGCGGCACGGCCGAGTTCGGCCGGCTGCTGGCGGGGAAGCACCCGCTGGTGACGGTGCCGCTGGAGCCGGCGCCGCCCGCCTCACTCGGCGACCTCAAGCGGCTGGGAGCGCGGCTGGTGGCGTAGCGGCGCTGCCTGCGGGGTGGCGGAATCCGGACACGGGCGGTCGCCGGGGCATCGGCGACCGCCCGTGTCGCGTTGCGGCAATCGGGGCTTGCCTTTTTGCCGCACTGCGGTAAATTCGTCTCCGTGATGCAGGACCCGGGACCCAGGCGGGAGGCCCAGCAGATGATCCGGCTCATCAAGCGGTACGGCGGCGGCAGCCGCAAGCTGTACGACACGGAGGAGAGCCGGTACGTCTCGCTGGACGAGATCGCGGCGTGGATCCGGTCGGGGCAGGAACTGAAGGTGGTGGACAGCGGCAGCGACGAGGACGTCACCGCGCAGACGCTGGCGCAGATCATCTACGAGGACCACAAGAAGGGCAACGCCTTCCTGCCGAGCACGCTGCTGCACGACGTGATCCGGCGGGGCAGCGACGCCATCGCCGGGAGCGTGGAGCAGGTGCAGGCCACGGCGGGGCGGGTGGTGCGGGGCGCGGTGGAGAAGCTCACCCCCACCACCGGCATGCAGCAGGAGCTGGCGGTGCTGCGGGACCGGCTGGCGGACCTCGAGGCCTCGCTCGGCGAGCTCGAGGCGACGCCCCCGAAGCGGAAGAAGGGCAGCAAGCGGCGGCAGGCCCGCCGGTAAGGCGCAGTCGGCGATCACGAACGTCGCACACGGACCCGGCCGGCGGCCGGCACCACGAGGAGGACACCATGGCAAAGAAGACCTTCAAGACCCCGAAGGCGGTCCCCATGCTCAAGGACACCGCCCACGAAATCTGGCTCGCCGGCCTCGGCGCCTTCGCCCTCGCGGGCGAGGAGGGCGGGCGGCTCTTCAAGGACCTGGTGAAGAAGGGCCAGGGAATGGAGAAGACCAACAAGGCGCGCATCGGCGGGCAGATCGACAAGCTGCAGGCCCGCGCCCAGCGCATGCAGGGTGATGCGCGGCAGGCGGTGGCACGCGTGGCGCAGCCCATCGAGGATGGCATGACGGGCGCCATGCACAAGCTCGGCATCCCCACCCGGCGCGAGATCCACGCGCTGACCAAGAAGGTGGAGGAGCTCACCCGCGTGGTGGCCAAGACCAAGACCACCGCGAAGAAGCGGGCGAAGGCCGTGAAGGTCCCGGTCCCGGGCGCCTGAGGACATCATGACCACCGCGCGGCGTCCGCGCCGCGTCCGCCGGCTGGGGCTCGCCCTGGCCGGCGGTGGGCCCGAGGGCGCCGTATACGAGCTCGGCGCGCTGCGGGCGCTGGAGGAGGCCATCGAGGGCCTCGACCTCACCACGGCCGACACCTTCGTCGGGGTGAGCGCCGGGGCCTTCATTGCGTCCGCCCTCGCCAACGGGATGACGGTCTCCGACCTGGTGCGCGGCCTGGTGGCCGACACGCCCGGCGAGGAGCCGTTCGATCCCGGGCACTTCTTCGTCCCGGCGTACAAGGAGTGGGCGCGGCGGAGCGGGCGGCTGCCGGTGCTCATCGCGGAGGCGCTGCTGCAGTTCAGCCGGTCGCCGAGGGACCAGACGCTGTTCGAGTCGCTGGCGCGGCTGGGGGAGGCGCTGCCGCCGGGCGTGTTCGACAACGAGCCGATCCGCCGCTACCTCACGGCGCTCTTCGACCGGCCGGGCCGCACCAACGACTTCCGCGAGCTCACCCGCCGCCTCTTCGTGGTGGCCGCCGACCTCGAGGCGGGGACGCCGATCGTCTTCGGCAGCGAGGGGCTGGACCACGTACCGATTGCCACGGCCGTCCAGGCGAGCACCGCGCTCCCCGGCCTGTACCCGCCGGTGGAAATCGAAGGCCGCATGTGCGTGGACGGCGTGCTGCTCAAGACGGTGCACGCCTCGGTGGCGCTCGACCAGGGCGTGGACCTCGTCCTCTGCGTCAACCCGCTGGTGCCGGTGGACGTGCCCGCCGCCGAGCGGACGGGGCAGCTGGCGCCCGGGGCGCTGCTCCGGGGCGGGCTGCCGCTGCTCCTGTCGCAGACGTTCCGGACGCTCATCCACTCGCGGATGGTGGTGGGGATGGCGCACTACGAGAAGCGCTACCCGCGGCAGGACGTGCTGCTCTTCGAGCCGGCCCGCGCCGAGCACCGGCTCTTCTTCCGGAACATCTTCTCGTTCCGGGCGCGGCGGGAGATGTGCGAGATCGCCTACGAGGCCACGCGGAAGGACCTCTGGCTCCGCCGCCGCAGCCTGGCGCCGGCCCTCAAGCGCCACGGCCTGGCGCTCCGTGACGACGTGCTGCTCGACCCCGACCGCACCATCTGGTCCGGCCTTGGCCTCGACGCCCCGGTGCCCGTCAGCTCCCTGACGCGCCGCCTCTCGGGGGCGCTGGAGCGCATCGAGGCCGCCACGGCGCCGGAACCTGCGGCGCGCAAGAAGCGGAGGGGGCGGCGGAGCACGGCGTAGGGGGCCTGGCGCGCTTGTTCACCGCAGAGACGCGGAGGCGCAGAGGGCCGCAGAGGAACTGCACGTGAAACGCGGGGCTCGTCTCAGGACGAGCCCCGCGTTGTTGTGGTGGGTGTGGGTTCGGGTCTGGCACCGTTCCCTACCCGTGCTGTCAGGCCACCCTCAATTCACCGCACTCACCTTGAGGAAGGCTCGCCACTCCGAGCGCAGGTCCTCTGCGGCCCTCTGCGCCTCCGCGTCCGGTGAACAAGCGCGCCGAAGCCCCGCCCCCACCCCAGCCCCTCATCCCACTCTGCTCGGCACCGGTGCCTCCTGCAGCCCCACCAGTTCCGCGAACTCCGCCTCGAACGCCCGCGCCAGCGCCCCGGATCGGGCGCCACGGCGGCGTCGGTGAGGATGCCCACCTGGACCTTGCCGGCAAAGGAGAGGATGGAGAGCCCCACGCCGATGTTGGCGCGCTGCGGCACCCAGAAGACCATCTGCCGGATGCGCCGGCCCGCGATGGTGATCTCGCGTTGGGGCCCGGGAACGTTGGTGACCACGGCCGTGCACTTGTTGGCCAGGAAGTCGATCAGCAACCGGCTCACCGCCTGCGGCAGCGCAAAGAGCAGCAGCCGCTGGATGCCGTACACCACGATGGGCACCACGGAGCGCTTGAGCGCGTCGAGGCTCGCCTTGGTGGCCGTGACCCGGTCGGCGAGCTGGGGGATGCCGGCCGGGAGTTCGAGGGGCACCGCCGCAAACTTGTTCTCGAGCCCGATGCGCGAGGTGGCGCGGCGCACGTTGACGGGCATGGAGACGCGGATCTTGACCGGTGCCGCCTCGCCGCGCTCGGTGAGGTAGCGGGTGATGGCACCGGAGACGGTGGCCATCAGCACGTCGTTCACCGTGGCGCCGAGGCGGTCCTTGGCGACCTTCACCACGGCGATGTCGAGCGGGCGGGTCCAGGCCACGCGCTTGGTGCCGGAGACCCGCGGGCCGTGCAGGCTGTGGCGGTCGGGCACCCAGAGGAGGCGGCGGAGCAGGATGCCGGGCGCGGCGAGCGGGATGAGCAGCTTGGTGAGGAGGCCGGCACCCGGAGCGCCGGCCGAGGGACGAATGCCGCCGCGCGGGGGCGCGGCGGGATGCTCGGCTGTCATCTCCTCCATGAGCGTGAAGATGACGGTGAGCAGTGCCATCCCGTCGCCGATGGAGTGGTGCACCCGCACGATGAACGCGCTGGTCCCCGGCTCGCACCGCTCGATGCACTGGATCTGCCAGGCCGGCCGGTCCGCGGGAAGAGGGCGTCCGGCCTCCGCGGCGGCGTAGGCCTGCAGCGCCTCGGTGGTCTCGAGGCTCGCCGCGTTGGCGGGGACGATCATGCGCTCCAGCGAGAAGGCCGGGTCGTCCTCCCAGTAGGGCCGCCCCCGCTCCCACACCACCCGCTGCCGCAGCCGCCCGAACCGCGCGCCACCTTCCGCCTCCAGCACCCGCACGCGAAACGCTTCCCGCAACGTGGCGAGATCCAGCTGCTCGGTGACGAACACCGCGTTGATGACCATGAGGTTGGTCGCGGTGTCCTGCAGCCACATGGCGTCGTTGCTCGCCACCGGAATGCGCATCGGGATTCCTTGGCTGGATGGGATCAACTCGCGCGCCCTGCCCCCCGCATGGCCGGCCCCTACCATGCGCACGGGCGGTCAGCTCTTCCGGATGGCCAGGAAGAAGGCGATGACGAAGAGCGCGGCCCACACCGGCCACGGCGCGCCGAATCCCATCGAGATGGCGCCGGCCACCAGGCAGGAGCTGGCAATGAGGGTGCCGCGGAGGCCGGAGAGCGGGTTCTCCTGGGGGGTTCGCGCCACCTTCTCGAGCACGCGGATGCCGTCGGTGACGAGGAGCGGCATCTTGGCCATGGCGTCCACCAGGTCAGGTGCGCCCTTCATGCCTTCGGTGAGCAACCGGAGCGGCGAGAACTGGTGGATGAAGATGGTCCGGATGTGGCGCTTGCTCACCTCGGCCACGTCGAAGCCGGGGAGCAGCACGTGCCCCACGCCCTCGAACGTCACCAGCGCCTTGACCATGAGCACCAGCTCTACGGGGAAGTACATCCCGTACTGCGCCCCGCGCGAGAGCGAGTCGAGGATCAGCTGGCCGAGCGAGTACTCCTCGAAGCTCGACGCGCGCTTCCACCGGTTGGCGATCTCCGCGGCCTCGCGGCGGAAGCCGGCGGGATTGGCGTCGGGCCCGGGCTGCGCGATGCCGGCCAGGTAGCGGGCCGAGTTCTCCGCATCGCCCATGACGAGGGCGAAGTAGTAGTAGAGCAGCGCCCGGCGCAGGTCCTCGTCGAGGCGCCCCACCATCCCCAGGTCGATGAAGCCGCACTTGGGGCCGGGCAGGATGATCAGGTTGCCCGGGTGCAGGTCGGCGTGGAAGAAGCCGTCCTTGTAGAGCATCCGGATGATCGCCGAGGCGCCGAGGTCGGTGAGGTGGCGCCGCTGCTCCTCGGGCAGCGCCTGCGCCTCGTCGCTGTCGGGGCGCACGCCGTCGAAGAACTCCATGGTGAGGACGCTCCGCCCCGACAGGTGGCGGTGGATCTCGGGGAAGACCACGTCCGGCACGTCGGCGAAGTTGGCGGCAAAGCTCTCGGCGTTGTCTGCCTCCCGGCGGAGGTCCACCTCGCGCAGCGTGTACTCGGTGAACTCCGTGACCAGCTGCTTCGGCTGGAAGCGGGGGATGATGAGCTCGGCCAGCGAGCCGATGACGCGGAGCAGGCGGGCGTCGCGCTCCAGGGTCTCGCGGATGCCGGGCTTCACCACCTTGATGATCACCGGCTCGCCGTCGAGCGTGGTGGCGCGGTGGGTCTGGCCAATGGAGGCGCTGCCGAGCGGGATGGCGTCGATGTCGAGGAAGCACTCGTCCAGCGGGCGCTTGAGGTCCTGCTCGATGATCTTCGCCAGCACCGGGAGCGGCACCACCGGCAGCCGGTTGAGCAGCGCCTTGAGCTCGGTGGTGACGTGCTTCGGGAGCAGGTCCTCCCGCAGGCTCAGGATCTGGCCGAGCTTGATGTAGGTGGGGCCGAGCCGCTCGAGGCGGCGGCGGAGCTGCACCTCGAAGCGCTGGGCGCGGAGCTCCTTGTCCACGAAGGGCCAGGTGAGGAGCGCCACCAGCCACGCCAGCCAGTACCTGGCGCCATGCGCGGTGCCGTCGGCCTTCCGGCCACGCACCCACGCCGCCGTGCCGCCAAAGAGGAGGCCGAGGAAGTGCCGGTACGTGGCGTAGATGCGCGACACGATGCCCGGCGGCGGCGCCACGCGCGCCAGCTCGAAGCCGCGCTCGCGGAGTTCCTCCTCGGTGGCCGGCTCAGCGATTGCGCCCATACTCCTCGTGCGACGACACCCACTCGAGCGAGCTGATGGCCGCCGCCAGCGAGATCTCGCCCGCCAGCACCACGCCCGCCACGATCTCGGCGAACTTGTTCACCTTCCCCTTGCCGACGCAGCCCAGGATCTCCAGGCACTCGCGCTGGGTGGGAAGCCCCGTGCCGCCGCCGTGCGTGGCCACGATGAGCGAGGGGATGGTGATCGACAGGTAGAGATCCTTCGCCGGCGTGAGCTCGGTGTACACGATGCCGGCCGAGCCCTCCGCCACGTTGGCCACGTCCTGCCCGGTGGCGATGAAGAGCGCGGTGATGGCGTTGGGCGAGTGGAGGCCGTTGTTGTTGGCGCCGGAGAGGATGGCGCCCACGTTGGCCACGCCCCAGTGGTAGTGGAGGCTCTCCGGCTCCACCCGCATCACGTCCAGCAGCACCTCGCGCTTGAAGACGCACTCGGCGGTGACCCGCTTGCCGCGGGTGCGCATCAGGTTCACCTGGCTCGCCTTCTTGTCGGTGGCCAGGTTGCTCTCGAGGTAGAAGCGGCGGATGGTCTTGTTGTGCTCCAGGATCCAGCTGCACGCGGCAAAGGTGGCGCGGCCCACCATGTTCTGGCCCGCGGCGTCGCCGGTGGAGTAGTTGAAGCGGAGGTAGGCGAACTTGCTGGCCAGGTAGGTGTCGATGTACTGCAGCTTGCCCACCCGCGTGGTGCTCTCGGCCTCGCGGCGGAGGTCGGCCATGTGCTCGTCCACCCAGTCGCGGAAGGCGCGGGCCTCGCGCGCGCTGTCGAAGACGAACACCGGGGCGCGCTGCATGTGGTCGGCCTGGACGGTGCAGGTGACGCCGCCCGAGAGGTTGAGCGCCTTCATGCCGCGGTTGTAGCTGGCGACGAGCGTCCCCTCGGTGGTGGCGAGCGGGATGATGAACTCGCCCTGCGCGTGCTCCCCGTTGACCTTGAGCGGCCCCGCGAAGCCGAGCGGGATCTGCGCCACGCCGGTGAAGTTCTCGATGTTGCCCTTGGTGACGGCGGCGTCGAAGGAGTACTTGTCGAGGTGCCTGATGCCGGCGCCGCTCACCTCGGTGATCCAGCGCTGCCGCTCCGCGATGATCTCGGGGGTGTAGTTGTCGTCCTTGGAGTAGGGCACCGAGGTGGGGCGCGCGGTGGGCGCGGCCACGTGGTCCTTCACCTTGAAGCTCAGGCCCCCGAAGCCCTGCACCTCGATGGCGATCTCGATCTCGTGGGTCCCCTCCGGCACCTGGTGCCCGGGGGCGCGCAGGTGCGCCACGGTCCGGAGCGGGAACGGCGTCGGCTGGTCGGGGCTCACGCTGGTGGCGGGGCGCCAGGTGCCGTCGCCGAGCTCCACTTCGAGCGCCTTGGCCGGGTACTCGACGTGGTCAAACTTCACCTTCACGATGCGCGTGAGGGTGACGTCACTCAGCCGGTTCTTGAGGCTGAAGCGGAACCCCGACGGCTCGTTGGTCAGCGAGCCGAAGGTGTAGAGCTGGCGCAGGAGCAGCTGCGGGATCTTCATGGCTGGCCCCGGGGGGAGGGATCGAGGGAGAAAGGTGGCACCGTGCGGGACGGGCCGAAAGAGCGGGACGCGAGGAACCGGGTCGCGCGGCTCATCCGCCCATGGCTTCCAGTCGCGCGAGGTCGTCGGGGGTATCGACGTCGGGATTCCGGCCGGCGACCGGGACCTCGCGGGCCACGCCGAGGACGCCGCCCAGCAGGGAGGCAAAGCCCTGGTCGCCCTGGAGGGCGGCGGCGTGGGGCCAGAGGGCGCGGGCCAGGAGGAGCGGGTGGCCCGGCGCCGGGTCGGCCGTATAGCGGGGGCGAACCAGCGAGGCCCCGTCGCGCCACGCCGCCACGAGGCGGGACAGCACCTCCACCCGGAGCAGCGGCTGGTCCGCCAGGACCATGAGTGCCGCACCGGCGTCCGGCTCCCCGGCCAGCGCCGCGAGGCCTCGCTGTACCGAGCCGGCGATGCCGCTGCCCGTCTCCGGGTTTTCCACCAGGCGGAGACCCGCCGTATCGAACATCCAGGCCAGCGTGGTATCCCCGGCCGGGATCACGGCCACGCCGCCGCCGAGGATCCCGCCCGCCATGGCCTCGGCGAGGGTGGTGGCCACGTGGCTGGCGAGGGGACGGCCGCGGAAGTCGGCGGTGAGCTTGCCGCCTCCGAAGCGGCGGCCCGACCCCGCCGCGAGCACCACGGCCCAGGCGCCGGCGGTCATACCGCCTGCCACATCATGCCGCGACCCGCCTCGCCCTCGACGGGGACGGCGGGGCCGGCTTCGCCCAGGTGAGGGAGGACGGAGCGGGGCATGACGGCGGGTGCCTCGGGGCGGAAATCAGGCGTGCGGGGCCGGCTGGCGACGGCCGGTGCACGCGCATCGGGGTGTCGGTCGAGGGTCCGGCGGAGCCGGGTCCGCTAGGGTACCGTGCGCCGGAGGGGGGCGCAAGACTGAAGGGCTCATCATCTCCTCCGGCCCGTCGGAGCCTGACCGAATGCCCTTGACCGGGGGTGGGGCGGAAGAGTATCCTCTCCCTCCCATGCTGACCCTGCGCGCCAACCGGCTCAATAATCGAAACTCGAACCGCCTGGAGGCGGGTCGGGCGTAGCCGGCGTCATTGTCGCCGAGTCGCCAACGACCTGCCCGGGTGCGGCGGGTCGTTTTGCTTTCGAGACGTGGCGGTGACGGGGTGTTGGTGCGGGACAGTGAGACTGGCAGGACCCTTGGGGTGTAGCTCAACTGGCAGAGCGCCCGGCTGTTAACCGGGAGGTTGCAGGTTCGAAACCTGCCGCCCCAGCTGTAGAGGAAAG
>JBGAOL010000085.1:0-11937 GCA_044221825.1 Gemmatimonadales bacterium | reverse complement strand
CAGCCGCGGATCTTCTCCTTCACCCGCGTGCCCCTCCCCGGGGAGCAACCGGGCCTCCTGGTCTCGGTGGGCTTCCACCGCAAGGACGTCTACGCGCCTGCCGAGGCGCAGGGGACGCGCGCCGCGCTGGTGGCGGCCGTGGCACTGACGCTGCTGGTCCTCGCTTCTGGGTCACCAGCCGGTACCTGGTGCTCGGCCCGGTGGAGTCACTGGCCCGGCAGGCCGACCAGCTGGCGCGCGGCGGGCTGTCCCCGAGGGCGGCGAGGCGCTCGGCGGCGAGCTCGGGCAGGTGGCCACGGCGCTGGACCAGGCCGGGCGGCGGATCCTGGCCGGCCAGGCGCAGTTCGAGGGGATCATCGACAGCGCCATGGACGCCATCGTGAC
Source organism: Gemmatimonadales bacterium (assembly GCA_044221825.1). Lineage (GTDB taxonomy): Bacteria > Gemmatimonadota > Gemmatimonadetes > Gemmatimonadales > GWC2-71-9 > JADJOM01. Next base: position 11,553 of record JBGAOL010000085.1, on the reverse strand, counting down.
GGTGGACGAGGGGCAGCGGATCGTGCTCTTCAACCCGGCGGCGGAGCAGATCTTCGGCTACGGTCGCGCGGAGGCGATCGGGTGCGCTGCGCTGGACTTCCTGATCCCGCAGGCCCAGCGCGGCCGGCACCAGCGGCACCTGCACGACTTCGCGTCCACCGGCACCCCTGGCAAGGCCAGCCGGAGCATGGGCGCCGGCAGCCGGCTGCGGGGCCGTCACGCCGACGGGCACGAGTTTCCCATCGAGGCGTCCATCTCGCTGCTGCGCACCGAGGAAGGCCGGTTCTTCACCGCCATCCTGCGGGACATCACCGAACGGCTGGCCTACGAGGCGTCCCTCGCCGAGCGGGCGGCGGAGCTCGAGGCGGTGCTCGCGTCCTCCCCGCTGGCCGTCATCTGGATCGGGACGGACCTCTCGGTGATCGGCTGGTTCGGCGCGGCCACCGAGATGTTCGGCTGGACCCGGGAGGAAGTGCTCGGCCGGCCGCTCGCCATCATCCCGCCGGGGCTCGAGGAGGAATACCTGCGCCTGCGGACGCAGGTGTTCGCCGGGCACCCGTTCACCGGGGTCGAGACGCGCCGGCTCCGGAAGAATGGCCAGTCGCTGCCGGTGAGCATCTCCACGGCCCCGCTCCGCGATGCCACCGGCGCGGTAGTGGGGCTGGTGGCCACCTACGAGGACGTGTCGATCCGCCGGGCGCGACGAGGCGGATCGCGAGCGGCTGCTCGAGGAGCAGGCGCAGCTCGCCGAGGAACTCCGCGCGCTCCACGGCCGCCTGGTGGCGGTGCGCGAGGAGGAACGCGGCCGCATCGCCCGCGAGATCCATGACCAGCTCGGCTCGGCCCTCACGGCGCTCAAGATGGATGCCGCCTGGCTGCGCCGGCAGCACGCCGACGCGCCGAAGGAGAAGGTGGAAGGCCGCCTGGGCGGCATGCTCGAGCTGCTCGACGAGACCATCGGCATGTCGCGCCGGCTCTCGAGCGAGCTCCGGCCCCCGGCCCTCGACGACCTGGGGCTCGCCGCGGCGCTCGAGGCCACGCTGAACGAGGTGGCCGCCGCACCGGCCTGGCCACGACGCTGGTGGCGCCGGAGGACCTGCCGCCGCTCCCGCCCGAGCCGGGCGTGGCGCTCTTCCGCATTGCGCAGGAGGCGCTCACCAACGTGGTTCGCCACGCCGAGGCCCGGTCGGTGGAGGTCCGGCTGGCACAGGCCGACGGGCTGCTGACGCTCAGCATCGCCGACGACGGGCGTGGCCTGCCCACCGAGGTCCGGGAGGGGGCGCTCGGCCTGGTCGGCATGCGGGAGCGCGCCACGCTGGTGGGGGCCACGTGTGGTGGCTGACCAGGCGGAGGGACGGTGGTGGTTCGCGTGCCGGTCCAGGAGGAAGCGACATGATCCGTGTGCTGATTGCCGATGACCACGTGCTGGTGCGCCGCGGGTTCCGCGACCTCATCGAGGAGGAGCCCGACCTGGCCTTCGCTGGCGAGGCCGCGACCGCCCGCGACCTCGTGGCGCTGGCCCGCGCCACCGAGTGGGACGTGGCCGTGATCGACCTGAGCCTCCCCGACGCCAAGGGGCTCGAGCTGCTCAAGCAGCTCAAGAGCTGGTTCCCGGAGCGGCCGGTGATCGTGCTGAGCATGCACCCGGAGGAGCAGTACGCTGAAGCGAGCTGGTTCCCTGACGCCGTGCGCGCCATCAAGAGCGGCGCGCCACGGCGCCGCCACGCACTCACCAAGGAAGGCGCCACCTTCCAGGCTGCTGCGGGTGGCATCCGAAGGTGGCCCGCGGCGGTCGCTACGTGAGCGCCTCCCTCGCCGAGCGGCTGGCGGAGGACGTGACCCGGGCGGGCGGGCTGCCCCACGAGCAGCTCTCCGACCGCGAGAGTTCGAGGTCATGGCCTCATTGCCTCGGGCAAGAGCGTGGGCGACATCGCCACGGCCCTCTCCCTCAGCGTGAAGACGGTGAGCACCTACCGCACCCGGATCCTCCAGAAGATGAACCTCAAGCACAACGCCGAGCTCACCCGCTACGCCATCGAGCACGGCCTCGCCTGAGGCGTAGGACGCTGTAGGACGGACACCGACAGCGCCGTGCGCTGCGGCTGATATCCCCCCCCCCTCGCAGGCCGCCTAGCTTGCCTCATCCCCGCCGGTCCGCCCCGGACCGGCGCCCCTTCCGGATCAGGAGTCTGGGCCATGCTCCGCGTCGTGCTGGTGGATGATTCCGCGCCGCTCAGGCGCCGGGTCGCGGCGCTGCTGGAGGAGATCAGGGGTGGGTGTGGCGAGGGCTGAGACCCCGCCGAGGCGGTGGAGGTGATCCAGGCCACCACGCCCGACGTCATCGTGCTCGACCTACGGCTGCGTGATGGGGGTTGGCCTCGACGTCCTGCAGCAGGTCCGCCTCCTCGGCTGCCGTCCGCCCGCATCCTGGTCTTCACCAACCATCCCGCCGACGTGTTCCGCGAGGTGTACACCGCGGGCGGGCGCCAGGCCTTCCTGGACAAGTCCCGGGACAGCGAGCAGCTGGTGCAGCGGATCGAGGCCATGACCCGCCCCGCCTGACGCACGACCCCTCCCGCCAGCTTCATGAAGAGCTCCGCGATGGTCCCCGTAGGACGGACCACGACGCGGGTTGTACAACCTTCCCGATCCCCCGCCCGTCCGAGGTTCACGATCTTGAGTCCACGAGGTCGGCGCACCCGCGCACGGACAGGGAACGAGGATCGAGGGGGCAGCATGGTCGTCCTGGTGATCGAGGTGGGGGGCGAGCTGGTGACGCGGTTGCGCGGGACGTTCGCGCGGCGGGGGGAGGTGCAGTTCCATCACGTGGAGCCGCGCTCGGACGTGGTGATCAGCGCGGCCCTCCAGTTCCAGCCGCAGGTCGTGGTCCTCGGCATGGGGGTCGTCCCCCACAACACCATCCGCCCGCTCTGGCCGCGCCTCGGGACCCGGGCCCCGCGGGTGCTCCTGGCCCAGCGCGCCCCGACGCCGGCCGAGCGCTATGCCTGGGCGCGGGAAGGCGTCGCCGGCGTGTACGACGTGAACAGCGACTACCCCACCCTCGTTGCCGAGCTCGAACCGGGTGCCGCCGCGGGCCCCGAACTCACCGGCGAGGTGGCCTGATGGCCCCGCTGCCCCGATCCCTGCGGCAGGCGCTGGACGCCGCTTCAAGCTGGGAGGGCTCCATGGACGACGAAATGCCCAACGGCCGCCGTGTCCTGCTGGTGGAGGACGAGGACAGCCTGAACCGCGTGCTCACCCGCCTGCTCGACAGCGAAGGCTACGAGGTGGTGTCCCATCGCTGCCCGGTGGAGGCGCTGCACGCAATGGACGAGGCCCCCGGCACCTGGGACCTGCTGGTGACCGACGTCCGCCTGCCCAGCATGAGCGGCCTCGAGCTGATCACCGCGGCGCGCCAGCGCCAGCCGGAACTCGCCGTCCTCGCCATCTCCGCCACCCTCCCGCCCGAGGGCGAGGGGGAGCTGCTGGAGCCGCGGGAGTTCCTGCACAAGCCGTTCACCGCCACGCACTTCTTCGGGCGGCTCAGCGAGCTGCTCGCGGGGCGGCCCGTGCGCCAGGGGTGAGCGCGGCGCGGGCGACCGCCTCGCCACGGGTGCGGGGGGGCGCTAGCTTCCCGCCGGACTTCACCCGGACCGGCCGTGCCGCACATCGTCTTCTCCAACGCCTGGGCGGCGGACGTCGCCGCCGCCATCAACGCGAGTGCCGCCTATCGTGAGGCGGGGCGCGCCTGGGAGGGCGCCCTGCTCCTCGCCATGCTCGGCGACACGCCGGCCGAGCAGGACCTCCGGGTGTGGCTGGACCTGCAGCACGGGGAGTGTCGCGCCGCCCGCGCCGCCACGGTGGCGGACGAGGAGCTGAGCCGCTACGTGCTCAGCGCCACCCGCGGGACCTGGCAGGCGCTGCTCGACGGGCGGCTGGCCCCGCTCATGGCCATCCTGACGGGCAAGCTCAAGCTCACCAAGGGGAACCTGGCCGAGTTGCTGCCGTTCGTGGGCGCCGCGAAGGAGATGATGGCGGCCGCGAGCGGGGTCGAGGCCACCTGGCCGGAAGAAGGCTAGTCCGCAGCAGGCGTGGCGCCTCCCCGGCGGCGCACCGCCCCCAGGTGCCCACGCCATCACCTGGAGCCACCTCCCAGTCATTCCTTCGGCACCCCCTGCCGATACTAAGGGGCATGCTTTCTAGGCGTTCCCCCGCCCCGTCCTGGCGCCTGCTCCTGGCGGTCCTGCTGCTCGGGACGGCCATGGGACTGCTGGAGGCGGGCGAACACCTGCACCTGCAACCCGCTGGCGGCACGCTGGCCGACCTGGCCCACCAGCTGCTCCCGTGGTATTGCTGGACCCTGCTCTTTCCGCTGCTGCACCGCCTCGCGGCCCGCTGGCATCGCCGGCCCGGGCTGCAGCTGGTGCTGCTGCACGCCGGGACCGTCCTGGTGCTGGGCGCCGTGGTGGCGCTGGTGAACACCGTGACCTGGCACATGCTCGGGTGGGCGCCGGGACTCGGGTTCGGGTCGCTGCTGTGGCGGCTCGGGCTCGAGACGCTGGTGGGCGGGGTCATCGCCTACGCGGTGCTGGCCAGCGGCTGCCATGCCCTGACCTACGTCCGGGACCTGCGGGCCGCGGAGGAGGCGCTGCGCCGGAGCCAGGAGCAGCTGCTGCAGGCCCAGAAGATGGAGGCGGTGGGCCGGCTCGCCGGCGGCATCGCACACGACTTCAACAACCTCCTCACCGTCATCGGCAACTACACCTCGCTGGCGCTCGAGGCGCTCCCCGAGCAGGAGGCGGTGCGGGAGGACCTGCTGGAGGTGCGCCGCGCCAGCGAGCGCGCCGCGGCGCTCACCCGCCAGCTGCTGGCGTTCAGCCGGCGCCAGGTGATGCAGCCGCGCGCGCTCGACCTGCAGTCGGTGGTGCAGGACATGGCCGCGATGCTCCGCCGCCTGATCGGCGAGGAGATCGTCCTCGGCGTGAAGACCCGGCCGGGACTGGGGTACGCGCTGGCCGACCCGGTGCAGGTGGAGCAGATCCTGCTCAACCTGGTGGTGAACGCGCGCGACGCCATCGCGGGCCGGGGCAGCATCGCCATCGAGTGCGGCAACGCGGACCTCGACGAGGAGTTTGCCCGGCTGCATCGCGGTTCCCGGCCCGGCGCCTACGTGATGCTGGCGGTGAGCGACACGGGCACCGGGATGGACGCGGACACCCAGGCGCGCATCTTCGAGCCGTTCTTCACCACCAAGGAGAAGGGCCGCGGCACGGGGTTGGGCCTCGCCACCGTGTACGGCATCGTGAAGCAGAGCGGCGGCTACATCGCCGTGTACAGCGAGGTGGGGCGCGGCACGGTGTTCCGGGTGTACCTGCCCCGCGCCGGCACCGAGCAGCCGACGCCGCTGGCGCCGCTGGCGGTGCCACTCGCCCTCCCCGCGGGGAATGGCACCATCCTCCTCGTGGAAGACGAGGCCAACGTGCGCGGGCTGGTGGAAAAGGTCCTGGGCCGCCACGGCTACACGGTGGTGACGGCCACCGACGGGAAGGATGCGCTGGTGCAGGCGGCCGCGGCCGGTCGCGTGGACCTGATCCTGACGGACGTGGTGATGCCCCACCTCTCGGGACCGGAGCTGGTGGACCGGCTCCGGCTGTCGCAGCCCACGGCCAAGGTGGTCTACATGTCGGGCTACACCGATGACGCGATGATCGACCGCGGCGTGGTGGGCCCGGAGGTCACCTTCCTGGCCAAGCCCTTCAACACCCGCGACCTGCTCAAGACGGTGCGCGACGCGCTCGAGGGCCGCCGCGCCGCGGAGCCGATCCCGGGCTAGGCCCTCAGGCGGCGCGCTGGCCGGCGGCGCGCAGCAGCGCCGCGGCCACCCGGTCGAGCGGCAGGACCTCCATGGCGGCGCCGAGCAGCGCCGCTTCCCGCGGCATCCCGTACACCACGCAGCTCGCCTCATCCTGCGCGATGGTGCGCGCCCCCGCCTCCCGCATGCGCAGCAGCCCCCGCGCGCCGTCGGCGCCCATGCCCGTGAGGATGGCGCCGATGGCGTTGCGGCCCAGCCCCTGGCGCAGGAATCGAAGAGCACGTCCACCGAGGGCCGGTGCCGGTTGACGGGCGGGCCCTGGTGCAGCCGCACCGTGTAGTAGGCGCCGCTCACCCGCACTTCCATGTGGTGGTTGCGGGCGGCAATGAGGACGTGGCCGGGCAGCACCCGGTCGCCATCGCTCGCTTCCTTGACGCGGACCTGGCACAGCGTGTCCAGCCGGTCGGCGAAGGCGCGGGTGAAGTGCTCGGGCATGTGCTGCACCACCACGATGCCGGGGGCGTCGGCCGGGAGGGCGGTGAGCACGTCGCGGAGCGCCTCCGTCCCGCCGGTGGAGGCGCCGAGGGCGATCACCTTGTGGGTGGCATCGAAGCGGAGCGGCCCGGCCGGCGGCCGGGCGCGCACCGCGGCGGGCGCGGGCTTCGGGGCGCGGACGCGCGCCTGGGCGGCCGCCTCCACCTTGGCCACGAGCTCATCGGCCAGCTCGATGGTGCCGTCGCGGACGTCAATCCGGGGCTTGGTGACGAAGTCCACGGCGCCGAGCTCGAGGGCCCGGAGCGTCGTCTCCGCCCCGCGCTCCGTGAGCGACGAGACCATGAGCACCGGCATGGGCCGGAGCCGCATCAGCTTCTCGAGGAAGGTGAGCCCGTCCATCCGGGGCATCTCGACGTCGAGCGTGAGCACGTCGGGATGCAGCCGCTGCACCTTCTCCCAGGCGGCGTAGGGATCGGTGGCCGTCCCCACCACCTCCAGCCGCGGTGACTGCGACAGGATCTCGGTGAGGAGCTGGCGGATCAGCGCCGAGTCGTCCACGATGAGCACCCGCGCCTTGCCCGGCATGCCGCCTCCTAGAAGAGCTCCACGCTGCCCGCGTCCATCGACTGCTGCTCCACGTGCCGCCGGCCGGCCTCGGCGAGCCCCGCCCCGTGGCGGGCCAGCCGCTCGCGCGCCGCCTCCATCGGGCTCCCGTCCGCCGCCGCCAGCTCACCGAGGAACGGCTCCAGCGCACCGAGCCGCCGCTCCACCTGCTGGGTGAGCTGCACCACGATGTCCTCGAACTGGAGCGCGGTGACGCTGGTGGCCACCCCGCGGTTGATGGACGCCGCCACCACCGCGCCGCGCGCTCGAGCTGCGCCCGCACCACGCGGTTCACCTCGTCGAGCTCGGCGAGCATCCGGTGCATGCGTTGCTGCGCCGCGGTGGCCTCGGTCTGGTCGGTGTGCGCCAGCACCTCGGCCTGCTGGCGGCAGTGGGCCATCTCCTGCCGGCCGGCCGCCACCCGCTCCTCGATCTGGTCGCTGAATCCGGTGGCATCCTTCGCCAGCGACTTCACCTCCTTGGCCACCACGCCGAAGCCGCGTCCCATCTCGCCCGCGCGCGCGGCCTCGAGCGTGGCGTTGAGGGCCAGGAAGCGGGTCTGGTCGGCGATCTCGCGCACGCCCGCCGTGAGCCGGGCGATCTCGTCGAGCTGCCCTGCCGCCTGGGCCAGTTGTCCCACCACGGCGTTGGAGGACTGGCTCGTGGCCTGGATGTGCCCCACGAAATGCTGCAGCACGCTCCGCGTCTCGCTGGTGAACTGCGCGAAGTCCAGCTGGCCGCTCCCGCCCTGCAGCAGCGCGATCAGCGACCCGATCAGCTCCTCCTGCGCGCGGGTCTGCTGCCGCAGGTCGCCGAAGCTGGCGCTGGCCGTGTGCAGCGCGTCCTGGAAGATGGACCGCAGGTGTGCCAGGTCCTGGCGGAGCTCGGCGAACTCCCGCGCCACCAGCGCGCCGTTCTCGTGCCGCACGCGCGCCGCATCCTCGAGGTCATGGCCCATCCTGGGCTCCGCGATCGTGGGGGGCATCAGTCGGTGAAGAGCGTGACATCCGGCGCCGCCGGCGCCTGGTGCACGATCCGCTCCTGGTAGCGCACTTCCGCCTGCGCGATCCGCCGGCGGCGGCTCTCCTCCAGGGTGCGCACCTGCGCGCGCCCCGCGGCCGTGTGGAACCGCACCTCGAGCGGCTCGGTCCCGCCGAGCCGCTCCGCCACCAGGGGGATGCCCTCGGTGGCCAGGAACTTCCGGATGAACGCGACGTTGGCGTCCGCCACCGATCGCTCGCCCGCGAAGGCCGACAGCACGTTGGCCCCGCCGAACGCCTTGGCCTCGAGCCGCCGCCGCTCGGCGCCGAGCTGCATGAGCCGGTTGATGAGCAGCTCCATCGCCTGCACCCCGTAGCGGCTCGGCAGGGGACCGTCGGGGCGGGCGTCGGGCAGCATGAAGTGATTCATGCCGCCGATGCCCGTGACGGGATCGTAGAGGCACACCGCCACGCAGCTGCCCAGGATGGTGGTCAGAGTCGCGGCTCCGCGCTCGCCTCCACCTCGCCGGCGGTTACCGAGCGGCGTGGTGGGTCGGGCACCGCCGGCGCGGCCGCCAGGGAGAGCGGCCCAGCCGCGGCGCGCAGCGTCACCACTGACCCCATCCGGCGGGGCGCCGCCCGGGCCACCGCGCGGTGTGCGCGTGCCAGCGGACGCCGGGTCCCGTTGCCCAGCTGGTACACCGTCTGCCCCACCGTCTCGAACCGCCCGCTGAGCCCGTGCAGCCCCTCGCTGTGCCCCAGGAAGAGGAACCCGTCCGGCTCGAGGTGCTCGGCGAAGCGCTCCAGCAGCTCCGCCTGCAGCTCGCGCGAGAAGTAGATCAGGACGTTGCGGCAGAAGATCGCGTCGAACCGCCCGCGCAGCGGCCACGCCGGGTCCTTGAGGTTGATGCGGGTGAACTCCACCATGCTCCGGAGCTCGGGCCGCATCCGCACCAGGGCCGGCCTGCGCCCCCCGTCCCCCGGAGCACGTGCGGACGCCACTGGTGCGCGGGCAGGTGCTGCAGCCGCTCGAGGGGATAGGTGGCCCGCTGGCCCGTCTCCAGCACCTGCCGGTCGATGTCCGAGGCCAGCACCGGGGGCGCGCTCCAGCGCGTCTCCGGGAACGCCGCCCGCAGCGTCATGGCCAGGGTGTAGGGCTCTTCCCCGGTGGACGCGGCGACGCACCAGACGCGCGGCAGGCGCCGCGCGGACCGCCACAGCGGCGCCGCCACCTCCCCGAGGAAGGTGAAGTGATGCGGTTCCCGGAAGAAGTCGGTCTTGTTGGTGGTCATGCATTCGATCATGACCTGCCGCTCCACGCCATCCGGGTCGTGGCGCTGGAGATGGTCCAGGTACTCCCCGTAGCTGTCGAACCCGAAGTGCCGCAGCCGCCGCGCGAGGCGGGAGGCCACCAGCGAGCGCTTGCTGTCGCTCAGGTGGATCCCCGCCTCCGCCTCCAGGATGGCCTGGAAGCCGCGGAGCTCCGTGCCGCTCAGGACCGGCAGCGTCGGGGCGGTCATGCGGCGGCGACGGCCTCCAGGCTCCCGGCCTCGGCGCCGATCACCTCGAGGATGTCGAGGAGCAGCACCAGCCGGTCGCCCACCTTGGCGAGGCCCGTCATGTAGTGGGTGTCGACGCCCACGCCGAGGTCCGGCGGGGCCTCGATCTCGGACGCCGCCACCTGCAGCACGTCCGACACCGCGTCCACCACCAGCCCGGCCACCCGGTCACCGAGCCGCACCACGATGATCACCGTGAACTTGCCGTACTCGGTGGCCGGCATCCCGAAGCGCGCGCGCAGGTCCACCACCGGCACCACCGCGCCGCGCAGGTTCATCACGCCCTTGATGTGCGGCGGGGCGTGGGGGATGGGGGTCACCGCCGTGTAGCCGCGGATCTCCTGCACCTTGAGGATCTCCAGGCCGTATTCTTCCGACGCCAGCAGGAACGTCAGGTACTGGTGCTGGGCGGAGGTCGTGCCGGCGTCGCCGGCCGTCAGGGTCGAGGACATGGTCGTCGCCTCGCCTAGAATTCCTCGAAGCCGGCGTCGTCGTGCGCCGGGGCCGCGACGGCTTCCTTCCGCGCGAGCGCGGGCTCCCGCGGCGGCGCCTTGTGCTCCGGCTTCCGCGCCGGCGCCTTCACCGGCTTCTTCGCCACCGGCCGGGCCACGTGCGCCACCGGCGCCGCGACGGTAGCCGACGCGGAGAGCTTGAACTTCCCGACCAGCGCCTGCAGCTGCTCGCCCTGGCTGGCCAGCGCCTCGGCGGTGGCCGTCAGCTCCTCGGTCTGCGCCGCGTTCCGCTGCGTCACCTGGTCCATCTGCGTCACCGCCTTGTTCACCTGCTCCACCCCCGCCGCCTGCTCCCGGCTCGCCGCCGCGATCTCCGCCACGATGTCCGTCACCCGCTTCACGCTGGTGACGATCTCGGTGAGCGTCTGCCCCGACTGGTTCACCAGGTCGCTGCCGTTCTCCACCTTCTGCACGCTGTCCTGGATCAGCCCCTTGATCTCCTTGGCCGCCGTGGCCGAGCGCTGCGCCAGGTTCCGCACCTCGCCCGCCACCACGGCGAAGCCGCGGCCCTGCTCGCCCGCGCGCGCCGCTTCCACGGCCGCGTTGAGCGCCAGCAGGTTGGTCTGGAACGCGATCTCGTCGATGGTGGTGATGATGTCGGCGATCCGCTTGGAGCTGTCGTTGATCTCCTTCATGGCCTGCACCGCCTCCGCCACCACCGCCCCGCCCTGCTCCGCCACGCTCCGCGCGCCGGCCGCCAGCTGGTTGGCCTGCTGCGCGTTGTCGGCGTTCTGCCGGATGGTGGAGGTCATCTCCTCGAGGCTCGCCGCGGTCTCCTCCAGCGAGCTGGCCTGCTCCTGCGCGCCGCTCGAGATGTCCGTGGCGCCGGAGGACAGCTCCTGCGCCGCGCTCGAGAGCTGGGCGCTGGCCTGGGCCACCTGCGACATGCTGTCGTGCAGGGTGTCGAGGAAGTTGTTGAGCGTGCCGGCCGTCTGGCCCAGCTCATCCTTGCTCGTCACCTCGGCGCGCGCGGTGAGGTCGCCCTGGGCGGCGTGGCCCATCGTGGCGCTCACGCCCCGCAGCGTGCCGGTGATGAGCCGGGTGACGAACACGCCGATCACCAGCGCCAGCACCACCGCCACCGCCAGCTCCGCGAGGGCGAACTGCCGCAGGCTCGTGTAGGTCGCCCCGGCCTGCGCCTCACGCTGGGTCATGATGGTCCGCTTGGACTCCTGCATCTCCGTGATCATCGAGTCCGCCTGGTCCGCCAGGGCGCGGATCTCGGCGAGCTGCTGCTTGGCCTCCCGGTCCTTCTGCTGCAGCGCGAGTTGCACCACGCGGTCCTGCTCGGGCCGCAGCCGCTGGGTGACGAACTGGCGGAGGGCCGTGGTCTTCTGCCGGGTCTCCTCCAGGACGATGCGCTTGGTCCACTCGTCCATCGCCTTCTCGAACACCTGGTCATAGCGGGCGATGTCGGCGATCCGCCGCTCCACGGCGGCCTCATCGTCGTCGAGGATGGCGTTCCGGACAGCGCGCGAGATCCGGAGGATCTGCTCGTTGGCCTCCATGATGGCGGACAGGCCCTCGGCATTGGCGCCCATCGCCACCACGTCGTCGTTCATCTTCTTGAGCCCGGTGATGCCCTGGACGCC
>JBGAOL010000084.1:0-12198 GCA_044221825.1 Gemmatimonadales bacterium | reverse complement strand
ATGATGGAAATGGTGCCGGTGGGCGCCACGGTGGTGACGTTGCAGTTGCGGAGCCGGCGCATGGGGCGGATGCGGTTGCCCCGGGCGTCGCGGGCGCAGGTGGCATCCGGGCCCCAGATGCTCTTCTCCCACTCGGGGAAGACGCCGCGCTGGGCGGCCAGGCGCTCGGACTCGACCTTGGACTCCTCGTCCACGAAGGCCATGATCTGGCGGCCCAGCTCCACGCCGTCCTCGCTGTCGTAGGCGATGCCGAGGCGGATGAGCAGGTCGGCGAGCCCCATGACGCCGAGCCCGATGCGGCGGATGCGCTTGGAGAGCGCGTCGATTTCCGGCAGCGGGTAGCTGTTGGCGTCGATGACGTTCTCGAGGAAGTGCGTGGACAGGTGGATGGCCTGGCGCATCCCCTCCCAGTCCACCACGCCGTCCTTGAGGAAGTAGCCGACGTTGATGGAGCCGAGGTTGCAGACGTCGTACGGCAGCAGGGGCTGCTCGCCGCACGGGTTGGTGGCCTCGTAGGCGCCGAGGTGCGGGACCGGGTTGTACTGGTTGGCGCGGTCAATGAAGAACACGCCCGGCTCGCCGGTCTTCCAGGCGCCGTGGATGATCTTGCTCCAGACCTCGCGGGCCTTGAGCTGGCCAACCACCTGCTGGGTCTTCGGGTGGATGAGATCGTACTCGCCATCGGCCTCGACGGCGGCCATGAAGGCGTCGGTGACGGCGACGGAGATGTTGAAGTTGGTGATCTTCGTGATGTCGTCCTTGCAGGTCACGAAGTCCAGGATGTCGGGATGGTCGACGCGCAGGATGCCCATGTTGGCGCCGCGGCGGGTCCCGCCCTGCTTCACGACGTCCGTGGAGGCATCATAGAGGCTCATGAACGACACGGGACCGCTCGCGACGCCCATGGTGGAGCGCACGATGGCGTTCTTGGGCCGCAGCCGCGAGAACGAGAAGCCCGTGCCGCCGCCCGACTGGTGCACCAGCGCCATGGAGCGCAGGGTGTCGTAGATGCCGTTCTGGCCGTTGGAGAGGGTGTCCTCCACCGGGAGCACGAAGCACGCCGACAGCTGGCCCAGGGGCCGGAGAACGAGAAGCCCGTGCCGCCGCCCGACTGGTGCACCAGCGCCATGGAGCGCAGGGTGTCGTAGATGCCGTTCTGGCCGTTGGAGAGGGTGTCCTCCACCGGGAGCACGAAGCACGCCGACAGCTGGCCCAGGGGCCGGCCCGCGTTCATCAGGGTGGGGCTGTTGGGCATGAACTTCCGCTGCGCCATGAGCCCGAAGAACGCCTCGGCCAGGGCCTCGACCGCCCCGGCCGACGCGCCGTAGCGGCGGTCCGGGTCGGCGATGGTGCGCGCCACGCGCCAGAAGAGGTCCGCCGCCTGCTCGGTGGGCTTCCCCTGCTCATCCTTGATCAGGTAGCGCTTTTCCAGCACCGTGATGGCGTTGGCGGAGAGCTCGAGCGCGCTGTTGTCGTGCGAAGAAGTCGCCATGGCCCACCCTCAAATGCGAGGCGAGAGGTTCGTAACGGACGGATCTACAGTTGGTGACGGAAGACCCACGAGAAGTGAAACGGGAGACAAAAGTAGGACCGGGCCGGGGTGGCGACAATACGCCGAAAAGTCACGCAGCCACGCGGAAATTTGATTTTCACATCACAAAGCTGCTTCTCCGCTCCGGACGGCCATCGCAGCCGCATTCTCCACCCGGCGCGCACCCATTGACAACGGCGTGTCGTGGATGCAAACCGGTGTCGCCGCGGCCTCGCTCCTGAAAATTTTCCACGCGACACGTGAAGCCCCCATCCCCGCCACTGTTGCGACACAGAATCGGGCCGGAAAGGCAAACGCGACGCCCGCCGACGAGGCGGACATCGCGTCCACGAGTCACGCGACCAAGAACCGACAGGGCAACCAGTTACCGTCGGCTGCGGTCAGCACCTACCAGCGGGAACCGCCCCGCCCGGTGGGCCCGGGCCTGCTCCACATAGTGTCGCCAGGTGTGCTCGATGCGCTCCGCGAGTTGGGTGGTCACCGCTCGCACCACCTTGGCCGGCATTCCCATCACCAGCGAGCCGGGCGGCACCACCATTCCCTCCGGCAGGAGCGCCCCGGCGGCCACGAGACTGCCCTTCCCCACCACCACGTTGTTGAGCAGGATGGCCCCCATCCCGATCAGGCTGTCCTCCTCCACCGTGCAGCCATGCAGGATGACCCGGTGCCCTACCCCGACGCGCGGCCCGATGGTGCACGGCACGCCGGCATCCACGTGGACGATGGTGGCGTCCTGCAGGCAGGTCTGCGCCCCGATGGTGATCGGCGCCGTGTCGCCCCGGACCACCGAGGTGTACCAGACGCTCGAGTCCTCGCCCAGGGTCACGTCGCCCATGACGCAGGCGCCGGGGGCGATGAAGGCGGTGGGGTGAATCCGGGGACCGGTCACGGCGCTTCGGGACCGAAGGCCACCTGGGTCCAGCCATCGACGGGCTGGCCCCCGCGCTTGGCGGCCGTCCACTTCATGCCGTTGGCGTAGAGCTCCACGGCGTTGGTGAACTCGAGGCTGCTGGATGGCCGGAGCGTGCGCATGGCCATCGTCTTGCCGGCGCTGGAGACCTTCACGATGAGCACCACCTGATCCGGGGTCCCCGTGACGCCGGCCGGCACCGGGACCCGAAGCGAGCCCACGGGGAGCGGCGGCGAGTCGTAGCAGCTCCGGCCGAACTTGTTGAGGGGGCGCGGGTTGTCGCAGTCGAGCGCCGCGAGCCGAGCCCGCCAGCGCTGGGCGGGTGTGAGGTTGGCATCGTCGGCCGCCGGCGGTGGGGCCGCGTCGGGCTGGGAGCCGAGGTTGGGCCGGTAGACGAGCGTGTCGTTGGCCCGGATCTGCACGCTCTCACGGAAGAATGGATATCCGCGGGCGGAGATGGCCACTTCGTGCCAGCGAGCCGGCAGCTTGATGGCGGAGCCGGGCTGCGGCGGGCTGGCCCCGTCGATCATCACCTGGGAGCCGGCTGGCAGATCCCGGAGGCGGAGCACGCCGCTGTCAGGTACCGCTTCACCGCTGGGGTTCCCGAGCGTGGCCTGCGCGGCTGCCGAGAGGCTCGCGAGGGCCTGCGCCGTGGAATCGATGTGGCTCGTGTCCCCGACGATGGGCGAAACCGGCTCGGTCGATGGAGCGGGCGCGGGTGCTGCCGGTGTCGCGCTGTCAGGGCGCTGGCCCAGGGGCGCCTCATTCCGGCCACCCAGGTAGCCCTTCCTATATAGGGAGATGGCGCCGAGCGCGATCCCCACCAGTACCACGATGGCGATGGCCCACGGCACCCAGCGGCCGCCCACCGTGGGTTCGGTCGCCGCCACGGACCGCCGCATCACCGGCCGGCTCGGCGTGTCCGGGCCCACGCTGCTCGCCATCTGGCTTGGCCGCGGGGCGGAGACGCTCGGGCGCGGCAGCGGGATCGGTGCCCGCTCAGGCCGGACCGGCGGCGGGGAGTTGGCCGGGAGCGGGGTGGTGGACTGGTTGGCGAGGATGGCCTGCGCGGTGCTCAGGCGGCGGCCCGCCGGCGTCTGCGGCCCCCCGAACATCGGCGCGAGCGGCTGGCCCGAGAGCGCCATGACCAGCTCGTCCGCGGTCTGGTAGCGATCGTGCGGATCCTTGGCCATGAGGCGCTTGATGACCTCGAACAGCCGGCGCTCATCCGGCGTGTCGAGGAGCGGCACCGGGATCGGCTCCATGATGTGCTTGTAGCCGATGGCGAAGCTGTCCTCGCCGTCGTACGGGAGCTCGCCGGTGAGCGCCTGGTAGGCCACGATGCCGAGGCTGTAGAGATCGCTCCGGCCGTCGATGCTCTGGGCCCGCGCCTGCTCGGGCGACATGTAGTGCGGCGTCCCGATGGCCATCCCGGTGCCGGTGAGCCGCGACTTGGAGACGGCCCGCGCGATGCCGAAGTCGGTGACCACGCAGACGCCGTGCTCGTCGAACATGATGTTGTCAGGCTTCACGTCGCGATGCACCACGTCCGCGCGGTGCGCGTGCCCCAGGGCGCTGCCCACGTCCATCATGAGCTTCCGGAGCTCCGCCGGCTCCAGCCGCTTGCGCTCGCCGATGACCCGCGCCAGCGAGCCCCCGCGCAGGTACTTCATGGCGAAGTACGTGACGCGGCCTGCCTTACCCACCCGGTAGACAGGGATGATGTTGGGGTGCTCGAGGCGGGCGGCGGTGCGCGCCTCCCGGAGGAAGCGCTCCACGAAGTCGGCGTCGAAGCCCAGCGAGAAGGGCAGCACCTTGACGGCCACCTCGCGCTCGAGCTGCACCTCGCGCGCGCGGTAGACGATGGCCATCCCGCCCCGTCCCAGCTCCTCGATGAGCTCGTACTCGCCCGCGAGCGCCTCGCGGGTCATCTCCCGCTCGTTGAGCTCGAGGGCGTTCAGGGACGCGACCGGCGCCGCCGCGCGCTGGTCGAGGCCGCAGGTGGGGCAGAACGTGGTGGTCTGCTGGACTTCGGTTCCGCAACGGGAACAGAACATGGCCGAACCTAGGCGATCCGGCCGGGGGCGGTCAAGATGTGGCAGGACCGGGAGTTAGGCTCCCGGTCAGGGCCGCACCTCGAGGCTCGTCACGCTGCGCCGCTCACCGCCCTCGGGATTCCGCACCACCACGTCCACCCGGTACCGCCCCGGCGCCAGGTCGGCGAGCGACACGGTGCGGTGGATCCGCGTGGCCGGCCCCTCCGACTGCTCCTCGAAGCCCAGCCGGATGGCCGGCTTCTTGGACCCGAAGAGGCCGAGGAACCCGCCCCCGCCCTCCTTGGTGACGGTGAGCTCGGTGCGGATGGGCGCGCCAGCCGCCACGCCGTAGACCTCGTAGTACACCTCGAGATCGTTCTTGCGGGCAAAGCGCGCCAGGGGATTGAACCACACGGTGTCGCCGGGGACGGGGCGCCAGCTCAGGTTGGCCTCGCGCGAGCCGAGCACCAGGCCGCTCAGCGCAAAGGCCCGGCCGGAGAAATCCCCGGCGTTGAGCGTGTCGATGGGAAAGACGACGCCGTTGTCGTCGCCCTGCTCGATGGCCAGGCGGTAGCGGAGCGGCCCCGCGATGACGGGGACCGCAATCCGCCCCACCAGGTGCTCGCGCGGCGGCACCGGGTCGTGCGCCACGAAGAGCCGGGTGGTGTCGAGCGTGGCGATGGTCTTGCCCACCGCGTCGGTGACGCTCAGGCGCAGGCGCACCGGGTAGAGGTGCCCCCGCTCGCTCGGCACCGCGTGGAGCGCCGCGCCGGGGATGGCGTAGGTGACGTGCAGCAGGGCCCGCCCGGAGTCGCGCCCGGCCACCACCACGCCGGTCTCCACCCGGAGGCGCGAGGCGTAGGTGAGCTCGTAGCTGTCGGTGCGCGTCCCGAGCCGGATGCTCCGCTGCCCGATGGCCCGCTCGTCGGTGAAGTACTTCTGCGAGCCGGTGGTGCCGGCCGTCAGCAGCTGGCTGTAGATGGGCGAGAACGGTTCGCGCGTGAGGATCAGCTCGTTGGCGTAGCGACTTTCGACCAGGTTGTCGCGGTCGCCACGGAGGGCCACGGTGGTGCTGAAGCCGAGGATGTCGAAGACACTCTCGACCAGCTTGTAGTCCTGCACGTCCTCGTTGGCCACGAAGTGGAAGATGAGGTCCCCGCCCGCGCGATCGTACTGCCAGGACTCGTTGAGCTTCATCCCGGGCGCATTGTAGGTGGCGCGACGGGTGGGCTCGCCGTGGCGGATGTAGATGATGCCGCGGTCGTCGTACTCCTTGCTGCCGGACCGGAAGCGCTCGACGATGTCGTAGTGCCGGTTGAGGCTGACGAGGCGGAAGTTCTTGCGGGCGTAGAACAGGCGGCGGTAGTGCTCGCGCAGCCGCTCGCCGTCGGCGAGGAGCGCGTCGTGGTCGCGCTGGGCCCAGAAGCGGCGCAGGAACGTGGCGCGCCGCTCGCCGCTGCTGTAGTCGAACTCGGCCAGGGCGCTGTCGTTGGCCACGGTGGCCAGGTCGGCGCGGTACATGGCCACGGTGAGCGAGTCGTCGAGGGTGGCGCCCTCGTAGTACGGCAGCTGCCCATCGAGCGTGCCCCGGACGAAGCGGGTCCGCGCCAGCTCCAGCAGTCCCACGCCCCGCTGCCCGCCGAGGGCGAGGTACTGGGTGAAGGCCACGTGGGCGGAGTCGATGTCGCCCACCTCGCGCTCCACCCGGCCCCGGAAGAGCAGGACCTCGGGGTTCTTCGCGGCGGTGGTCTGGGCCGCCACCCGCAGCGCCTCGCGCGCCAGGTCGGTCTTGATGTTGACCCGCTGGCGGAGCGCGGTGGAGGCCAGTTCCACCAGGCCCAGCACAAACGAGGGATCCACCTGCACCGAGCGGGCGTAGGCGTTGGCCGCGCGCGTCAGGTGGTCCTTCCCGAACATGGCCTGCAGCCCGGAGACCAGCGAGATCCGCGAGTCCCCGACCCGATCCTCGGCGAGCCCGAGGCCGTACCAGGCCCACGGCCACTCGGGTTGCAGGTCGGTGGCCCACTCGAACTCCCCTGCCCCGTCGTCATAGCGCTTCTTGCTGCCCAGGTCGCCGAGCCGGATGGCTACGAAGCCGAGGCGGAGGTGATGCAGGGCGTTGTTGCGGTCGCCCTTGGCCACGTCGATGAGGCGCTGCTCCAGCGCGGCCAGGCCCGCGCTGTCGCGCACCCCGTCGAGGGAATCGCGGAAGGTCTGGATCGCGGCGCGGTCCGCGGGCGCCTGGGCGGCGAGCTGCAGGGGCGCCGGCAGGCAGGCCAGCGCGGCAGCCGCGCCCAGCACCAGGGTCGGGCGCGCGATGGCACGGCGCAGGAGTGGCGGGAGCCACGACGGCATCGGGTCAGGAACCTCGGGAAATCGGGATAGAGTCGGGCGATAGCCCGGAGGGAGCACTGGCGTGTCTCCCGCTAGGGGACGTCCGGGGCGGCGGCGGCCACACCCCGGAGCCACGCCTCGAGGCCGTCGCGCACGGCCAGCGCGTACCGCCGCTGGCCCTCCGGCTGCCGGAGCGCCGCTTCCTGCTCCGGGATCATCATGAACAGCCCTTCCGTGAGCACGCTCGGCATCCAGGTGGGACGGACGAGCGCCAGGTCGCCGCGGCCCACGCCGAGATCGCGAAGGCCCAGCCGTCGGACCAGGGCCCGCTGGATGGCGGTGGCCATCGGCTGGCTCCGCGGGGTGTTGTAGAAGACGCTGGTGCCGTTGTTGGTGAACGGGTTCACCCCGTCCGGCAGGGCGTTGTTGTGGATCGAAACGAGGAGTTCGGCCCCGAGCGAATCGGCGAGGCGCACGCGGGGCCAGAGGTCGAGCGGGCCGTCGCGGCTCCGGGTGAGCAGGACGTGGGCCCCGGCCTGCGCCAGAAGCTCGCGCAGCTCGAGCGCCACGGCGAGGTTGGCCTCCGCCTCACGGAAGCCCGTGGGGCCAGTGGCACCGAGCGGCGGGTGGCCCGGGTCCACGAGGATGGTCCGGCCGGCGAGCGGGTGAGCGCGGTCAATGACCGGCGGCCGGCGGATCTCCAGCAGGAGATCGGTGCGGGACCAGCGCGTCCGGTAGCCCCAAACCGGAGCGGCCAGGTCCACCGTGATGGTCACTTCATCGCCGCTGGCCTGGAGCCAGCGGATGTCCCGGACGTAGGGGTCGGGCGCGCCGTAGCGGGTCCAGTTGATGTCGGCCACCGCAGAGTAGAGCCGGAGGGTGAGCCGGCCCGGCTCCTCCTCGACCCGGAACGGGACGCGGCTGCCGACGGGGATCCGCAGGGTGAGGCGGTCCGCCGCGGGGGTGAGAGTGATCGAGCCGACGGTGGCACGGAGGGCCGGCAGGCCGGTGGGCAGCGGCTGTGCGTCCGCGGCCGGCACCCAAGCCTCGGCGGTGCGGGAGAGGCGGACGCGGAGGTCATCGCCGAGCCGGCCGGTGGCCACGGTGCGGGTGCCGGTCGGGAAGAACCAGTGGTAGGTGGCGCCGGGCCGGGCGCGGCCCACGGTCAGGCTGTCGGTCGTGCCGGTGGCGGCCGTGTCGTCATCGAAGGCGACGAGGGCCGGCATGGAATCGAGGAGCGTGAGGCGGAGCGGCCAGGTGGCGCGGGCGGTGTCGGTCCCGGCGATGGCCTCGACGAGGAGGCGCTGCGCCCCTGCAAGGGTCCCCGGCGTCATCGCTCCACCGGCCGCCGCACCGGAATCCCGGGCCGCCGCGCCCACAATGGGCCCGAGCGGGTCCCCGATGGCGATCCCGGTGAGGGTCCCGGCGTACCGGTCGGCGCGGGTCGGGGTGGCCAGGTTGGTGGTGTCCCGATCGAAGGCGCGGATGCCGGCGGGCACTTCGGCGGGAGCCAGGTCGGCGGAGAGCGGCACGATCCGGCCGTCCGGCAGGATCAGCCGCACCTGCGCCCCCTCGCTGGCCCGGACGCTCACCGGCAGCGGCTCGCTGGCCGGCCACCAGACTCGCCGGCTCGGGGCGAAGGAGAGGGAGTCGATCCAGACCGGCGCTGCCGGTGGCACGAACCGCATGCCCCGGCGCACCACGTGGACCAGCGAGGCGGAATCGTCGGCGGTGCGCGCCACCAGCGCGAAGCTCAGGAGCGAATCGGGCGGCACGGCCACCCAGGCCAGCCAGGCGCCGTTCGGGGCCACCGGGACCGGCTGCCCGTTCAGGGTCAGGGTGGCGCGGCCCGTCCCGGTGGAACCGAAGATGAAGGCGGAATCCCCCGTGGTGATGCGCTCGCCCGAGGGGGGATAGACCACGGTGAGGCGGATCGGACCATCAACCGTGGGGACCTGGGGGAGCATTGGTTGTGGAGTTTGCCCCCGGCCGGCGGCATCCTCGGACTGCGGCGTGACGCCGCCCGGAGCGGGCGGCGTGGTGGAGCGACAGGCGGCGAGGGTCAGGGCTGCGAGGAGAAGCCGGCGGGCTCGGGCCGAGGGCATGGGCTGCAAGGTACACGGCCACCGACACTTACGCCAAATCGTCCGTTGACGCTCCCCGGGGGGATTCCTAGATTGATACAGGTTCTTCATCTCCGCCCTTCCCCCGACGCCGAGGAAAACCGGTTATCGCCATGGATCTGGCGCGCGCCTGCAGGTCCCTTGTGCGGCCCTCGGGCCGGGGTCGTGGCGCATGACGCCTCCCCCCGAACCGCCGCACGGCCTCGCTGACGCAGGCGTGGGCCTGCGCTGTCCCACCTGCAACACGCCGGTCGGGGCCGACCTGCCTTTCTGCGGCCAGTGCGGCCAGCGCCTGACGCAGGTGCGCGCGGCGCACTCGTGTACGCGCTGCGGCCGGCAGAACGAGCAGGGCTTCAAGTTCTGTCCCGCCTGCGGCGCGGGCTTCGGCGACACCGGGCCGCAGCCCAAGGTGCCGGCCGCCCCGGGGGCGAGGCCGTCCCCGACGGGGACACGGGCCCATCTGGCGCTGCTCGACCGCGCGGGCCAGGTGGCGCATCGCTTCCCGCTCCAGAACGCGGTCACCACCGTGGGCCGGCAGGGCGCCGACATCAGTTTCGGCGACGACGAGTATCTCTCGCCCCTCCACGCGCAGTTCCTCTTCATGGACGGGATCCTCACCGTCCGCGACCTCGGCTCCAAGAACGGCACCTGGCTCTACCTCGAGGAGCCGCACCGGCTCACCGACGGGGACCTCATGCTGCTCGGCAGCCAGATCCTGCGGTTCCGCCGGCTCGGCTACCCGGGCCCCCGGCCGCCGGAGCAGGACCAGACGCGCCGCCTGGGCAGCCTCGCGCCCGCGGCCGATATCGCCAACATCGCGCAGATCCGGGCCGACGGCTCGGCGCGCGACATCATCCACCTCTCGCCGGGCCGGAGCGTGCGGATCGGGCGGGAACAGGGGGACTGGCAGTTCCCCTACGATTCCTCGATGAGCGCGCTGCACGCCATGATCCGCAGCGAGGACGCCGACTTCGTCCTGGTGGACGCGGCGAGCCGCAACGGAGTGGCCATCTCGGTCCGCGGCGAGCGGCGGGTGGCCACCGGGGCGCGGATCCTCGTCGGGGACCAGATGCTGCGCGCGGAGCTCTGATGAAAGTCTGCACCGCCTGCAACGCCCAGTATCCCGACGACACCGTCTTCTGCCCGGTGGACGGCACGCCGCTCCGGAAGCTCGCCGGCGGCGGCGACCTCGTGGGCGAAGTGGTGGCGGAGCGCTACCACATCAAGAAGAAGCTGGGCGAGGGCGGCATGGGCCAGGTGTACCTGGCCGAGCACGTGAAGATGGGGCGGCGCTGCGCCATCAAGATCATGTCGCCGGGCTCCATGAACGACGCCGACGCGATCAGCCGCTTCAACCGCGAGGCGGCCAACGCCAGCCGGATCAACCACCCGCACGTCTGCGCCATCTACGACTTCGGCGAGACGCAGGACGGGCTGATCTACCTGGCCATGGAGTTCATCGAGGGCCAGAGCCTGACGGGGATCATCGAGGAGCACGGCACCCTGCCCCTCCCCCGCGCGGCCGAGATGATCCAGCAGGCCGCCGACGCGCTGCAGGCCGCCCACGACCTCGGCATCGTGCATCGCGACCTGAAGCCCGACAACATCATGGTCACCACCACCCGCGGGAAGGACACCATCAAGGTGGTGGACTTCGGCATCGCCAAGGCGGCGGGCGGCGGGGAGAGCAACCAGAAGGTGACCAAGACGGGCTTCGTGGTGGGCACGCCCGAGTACATGAGCCCGGAACAGCTGGCCGGCGACGCCGTCGACGGCCGGAGCGACGTGTACTCGCTCGGCCTCGTCTTCTACCGGATGATCACGGGGACCACACCGTTCCCCGCCGACAGCCAGCAGGAGACGATGATCAAGCGGCTCACCGACGACCCGATCCCGCTGGCGACGGTGCGGCCCGACCTCAAGTTCCCGCCCGAGCTGCAGCGCGTCCTCGACCGGGTGCTGGCCCGCAACCCGGCCATGCGCTACCCCAGCTCGGCCGACTTCGGGCGCGACCTCCGGAACGTGGTGCAGTCGAGCACCGGGATGATCGCGGTGGACGTCGAGGCCGGCACCCAGGTGGTGAAGGCCGAGGACCTGAAGCAGGCGGTGCCGGCCACGCGGGTGGACCCGGCGGCCAAGGCGGTGCGGGGCGGCGCCACGCGCGCCCAGCCCGCGGCCGCCGCAGCGCCCGTGCCCGCCAAGGGCGGGTTCCCGGTGGTGCCGGTGGCCGTGGGTGTCGTGGCCGTGGCCATCGGCGTCGGCGCGTGGGCCCTCAAGGGGGGAATGGGCGGCGGAGGCGGAGCCCCGGACTCCCTCACGCAGGTGGCGCAGCAGCAGAGCACGGCCATCAAGCCCGAAACCCCACCGGACACCGGTTCGTCGGCGCAGACGAACCCGCCACCGGTGACGCCGGCAGGGAATCCGGGGACGAACCCGGGCGGGACGCCGCCCCAGCCGCTCACCCGGCCGGCGAATCCGACCACGATGCCGGGGGGCAGCACGACGCGGCGGGATTCGGCGGTGGCGCCGATCCTCCCGAATCGCACCGGGACCGCGACGGTCGAACTCCCTTCCCTCGACGACGTCTTCGACCCCGCCACCCGCCCGGGAGCCCGCCAGGAGGCCCGCACGGTCTACAACCGGACCGACGTGAGCGACAGTCTCCGGGCCGAGGCCGCGTCGCTGGTGGGCCAGACGTACAATGAGGACAAGAACTTTGCGGAGGCGGCACGGTGGTTCGGGCTCGCGGACAAGCGCTTCCCACGGCAGCTCTACAAGAACCTGAAGGCCGATGCTGAGAACAACCAGCAGCGGGCCCAGGGGAACTGAGGACTCGTGAGCGGATCCGTCCACGTCTCCGTCTTCGGCAAGACCGACCTCGGCCGCACCCGCGACCACAACGAGGACACCTTCCTCGTGGCGGACCTCACGCGGAAGGTGGCGAGCCTGCAGCCCGACGTGCGCGAGCACGAGGTCGGGCCGCGGGGCACGCTGTTCGTGGTGGCCGACGGCATGGGCGGCGCCGCCGCGGGCGAGGTGGCGAGCCGGATGGCCGCCGACGCGATCTTCTCGCACATGACCACGGTGTGGACCAGCGACGGCGACACCAGCGCCAATCGCTTTGCCTACCGGATGAAGGAGGCGGTGGAGTTGGCCAACAACCGGATCCACGCGCACGCGCGCGAGCATCCGGAGGTGCGCGGCATGGGCACCACCGCCACGGTGGCCGGCGTGCTTGGCTCC
>JBGAOL010000083.1:0-12302 GCA_044221825.1 Gemmatimonadales bacterium | reverse complement strand
CCGGCATCGATCGCGTGGGACAAGCCCAACTCGGCGCCCTCGGTGATCGCGCACGAGCTGGGGCACAACTTCGGCCGGCTGCACGCGCCCTGCGGCAACCCGGGTGGCGTGGACGGCAGCTATCCCCCGTCCTACTCGACGCCGAGCTTCCAGGCCAGCATCGGCGCGTGGGGGCTCGACATGGGGACCATGCTGCTCAAGTCCCCGGGGATCTATCACGATGTCATGGGCTACTGCGATCCCGACTGGATCAGCGACTACAACTACAACGCCATCCTGAGCTACCGTGGCAGTTCGCCCGCGGTGGCGGCCCGGACGTCGGCGCCGGGGCTCCTGGTGTGGGGCCGGGTGCGCAACGGCAGCGTCATCCTGGAGCCCGGCCTCGTGGTGGACGCCCCGGCCCGCATGCCCGCCGCGCCCGGCCCGCACCAGGTGGAGGGTGTGGACGCCGCGGGCAACCGCCTCTTCAGCTTCTCCTTTGCCGGCGACCTGGTCCCCGACCTGCCGCAGGGCGACGAGTACCACTTTGCCTACGTCGTCCCGCTCTCCGCCGGCGAGCGCGCGCGCCTGGCCGGGCTCCGGCTGGTGGGGAAGGGCCTGACGGCGCGCCAGGCGGCCATTCGCGCCCCCGGGCAGCCGCTCCCGGCTGCCGCCATCTCGGCCACCGCCACGGCGGGCGGCACCGAGGTCCGCTGGAACCCCGCCTATCCCATGGCCATCATCCGTGATGCGGCCACGGGGGAAGTGCTGAGCTTTGCCCGCGGCGGCGCGGTGCGGCTCCCGGCGACGGGACGTGCGCTCCGGGTGGAGCCGTCCACCGGCGTGGTGACCCTGCCCGCGGTGACCATTCCCGCGCCCTGACCCGGCCCGGCATGAAGCCGACGGGGGGAGCTGGGCGCCATCGCGTCCCGCTCCCCCCGTGGCCGTGTGACCGGCGCGGCGTGCCGCGCCGGGTCAGCGCTCGCCGAGCACCTTGATGATCACCCGCTTGCGCCGCTGCCCGTCCCACTCCCCGTAGAACACCCGCTGCCAGGGCCCCAGGTCCAGCGCGCCGGCGGTCACCGGGACGATCACCTCGTGCCCCATCGTGAGGCTCCGGAGGTGGGCCGCGGCGTTGTCCTCGCCGGTCTCGTTGTGCTGGTACCGCGCGGGGTCCCATGGCGCGATGGTGTGCTCCAGCCAGTGCAGGATGTCGTGCCACAGCCCCGACTCGTGGTCGTTGACGAACACCGAGGCGCTGATGTGCATGGCGGAGACCAGCACGTAGCCTTCCTTGATGCCGCTGGCCCGGACCTGCGCGCTCACCTCGTCGGTGATGTCGATGATCTCCTGGCGCTGCCGGGTGTGGAACCAGAGGTAGTGGGTGTGGGCGGGCATGGGGGGATGGGGTCGAGGGTCGGGGTGCTGCGGCCGCCTCGCAAGATAGCCGGGCTCAGGTCCCGGCGGGCCCGGCTTCTTCGGCGGGGTCACGATCCAGTAGCACGCCCTAGCGCAGCAACTCCTCGAGCTGCAGCGCCGCGTCGGTCTTCTCGTCACGGTACTTGACGATCACCGGCGCGTAGAGCGCGATGCCGAGCTTCTTGCCGGGGCCGCTCTTCACCGGGCGCGTCCCCGGCACCACCACGGCGCCGGCGGGGATCTCGAGCGGCGCCTCGCCGTCGCGGCGGTAGGTGGTGTCCTTCACCAGGTCGTACACCACGGTGCCGCCGGAAAGGATGGTGCCGGGCGCCAGCACCGCGCGCTCCCGGATGATGGTCCCCTCGAACACCCCGGTGTTCCCACCTAGCAGCACGTCGTCCTCCACGATCACCGGCATGGCCCCCGCCGGCTCCAGCACCCCGCCCACCTGGGCCCCCGCGGAGATGTGCACGCGCTTGCCGATCTGCGCGCACGAGCCCACCAGCGCGTGGCTGTCCACCATGGTGCCCGCGTCCACGTAGGCCCCCACGTTGATGAACGACGGCGGGATCACCACCACCCCCGGCGCCACGTAGCTGCCGTCACGGATCGAGGTGCCGCCCGGCACCACCCGCACCCCGTGCCCCAGCGTCAGCGGCTTGATGGGCCAGCTGTCCTTGTCGAAGTACGGCTGCACGCTGCCCTCGCCGATGGGCCGCAGCGTGCCGAGGCGGAAGGCCAGCAGGATCCCCTCCTTCACCCAGGTGTTCACCGTCCACGTCCCGTCCTCGCCCCGCTCGGCGGCGCGGATGGTGCCGGCGTTGAGGCCCACGCGCAGGTCGTTCACCACGCGGCGGGCGTTCTCCTCGTGCCCCGTGGGGATCTTCTTCAGGTACTCGCGGATGGCCTTGCGGAGCGTGGCGCTCATGAAACGGCTCCCTGCGGAAGGTCGACCCCGGCCGCGCGCAGCGCCGCCACCAGCGGCGGCCGGCGCGCGGCCGAGAGGGGAACGAGCGGCAGCCGGAGCACGTCGTGCATCCGCCCCATCAGGGACAGCGCGTGCTTCACCGGCGCGGGGTTGGTCTCGAGGAAGTTGGCCTCGAGCAGCGGCAGCACGCCGAAGAGCACCTCGCGCGCCTCCGCCACCTTCCCGCGGAGCGCCGAGTGCACCAGGTGGCGCATCAGGCCCGGGATCTCGTTGGCGGCCACCGACACCAGGCCGTCACCACCGGCGGCGAGGATGGCGAGCGTCATCCAGTCCTCGCCCGAGAGCACGGCGAACCCGTCAGGCCGGCCGAGGAGCAGGTGCTGCACCTGCGCCAGGTCGCCGGAGGATTCCTTGATGCCGATGATGTTGTCGTGCCCCGCCAGGCGAAGCACGGTATCCGGCTTCATGTTCACCGCCGTGCGGCCCGGCACGTTGTAGAGGCAGACGGGCACCGGGCTCGCGTCGGCCACCGCCGTGAAGTGCTGCACCAGCCCCTCGGGCGTCGGCTTGTTGTAGTAGGGCGTGGCCGACAGGATCCAGGTGACGCCGAGCGCCGCCATCCGCCGCGCCTCGGCCACGGCCTCGCGGGTGTCGTTGGAGCTGGCGCCGGCCATGACCGGCACGCGGCCGCGCGCCGTCTCCACCACGGTGCGCACCACCAGCTGCCGCTCCTCCGTGGAGAGCGTCTGCGCCTCGCCGGTGCTGCCGCAGGGAACCAGGAAGTCCACGCCGTCCTCCACCTGCCACGCCACGAACTTTCGGAGCGCCTCGACGTCCACGGTCCCGTCCGGCAGGAACGGCGTCACCAGCGCCGTGCCGAGTCCCCCGAGTGTCGTCGTCATGGGCCCTCCCCGAAGAGCATCTGGTCGAACGTGAACACGCCGGTCCGGCCCGGCAGCCATTCCGCCGCGGCGAGCGCGCCCGCGGCAAACACCTCGCGGCTCCGCGCCTCGTGCACCAGGCGCACCTGCTCGAAGGCCGCGTCGAGCACCACCTCATGGGTCCCGGGGACGTGGCCGCCCCGGATGCTGGTGATGGGCCAGGTGCGCGCCGGGTCGCCCTGCGCCAGCCAGTCCACCAGCCGGAGCGCCGTGCCGCTCGGCGCGTCCAGCTTGGCCGCGTGGTGCGTCTCGGTGACGAAGCCGCCGAACTCCGCCCGCCCCGCAAACCGCCGCGCCAGCTCCTGCGCCGTCCGGAAGAAGAGCTGCACCCCGATCGAGAAGTTGGCGCTGTGCAGCAGGGCCCCGCCCGTCCGCTCCACGGCCGCCCGCACCAGCGGCAGCTCGCCCAGCCACCCCGTGGTGCCCGTCACCGTGGGCACGCCCACCTCGGCCAGCCGCACCAGGTTGGCCGTGGCCGCCTCGGGGCGGGTGAACTCCACGGCCACGTCCGCGCCCGCCGCCGTCGCCGCCGTGATCCCGGCGCCGCCCGCATTCTGCGCCCCCTCGATCACCCCGGCGATGACGTGCCCCCGCTCCCGCGCCAGCCGCTCGATGGCGCGGTTCATCTTGCCGTAGCCGACGAGCAGGATGCGCATGCTCACCTCGTTCAGGGCGTTGCTGGCCCGGCCGACGTGCCTTCCACTGTCCACGTCATCGCACGTACCCCCGCGCCACGAGCAGTTCGGCGTTCTGCAGGGCCGAGCCCGCTGCGTCTTGGTGGGTGTCGGAGGGTTTGGCACCGAGCCGCAGGTCCAGCCATTGGTACGCGGCACGGCCGCACCCGCCCCACCGCGTCTCCGCGCCTCTGCGGTAAACACCGCGCCGAGCCCTACCGCACGAACCCCCGCGCCACGAGCAGCTCCGCGTTCTGCACCGCCGCCCCCGCCGCCCCGCGGATGGTGTTGTGCGACAGGAGCACCAGCCTGAGGTCCAGCAGCGGGCACGGCCGCACCCGCCCCACCGTCACCGTCATCCCGTTCCCGCGCTCGATGTCGAGCCGCGACTGCGGCCGGTCCGGCCGGGCATCGTACTCCACTGGAAGTGAAGGCGTGGAATGCAGCGCCGCCACCTCGGTGGGCGCCCGGTACGCCTGGATCGCCTCAATCGCCTCCTCCGGTGACACCCGCCGGCCAAAGCCGAGCGACACCACCTCGAGGTGCCCATCAATGACCGGCACCCGGTTAGTGTGCGCGCTCACGCCGATCGGCGCCTCCCGCACTCCATCGGTGCCCATGGCGCCGAAGATCTTCCGGGTCTCCTGCTCCATCTTCTCCTCTTCACCGCCGATGTACGGGATCACGTTGCCCAGCGCGTCGAGCGACGCCACGCCCGGATACCCCGCGCCGCTCACCGCCTGCATGGTGGCCACGAAGCACTTCTCGATCCCGAACGCCCGGTGGAGCGGCGCGATGCCGAGCACCAGGCCGGCCGTGGAGCAGTTGGGGTTGGCCACGATGCCGCCACGCCAGCCGTGCTTCCGCTGCTGCCCCGCGAGCAGGTCGAGGTGGTCGGGGTTCACCTCGGGGATGAGGAGCGGCACGTCCGGATCCATCCGGTGGGTCTTGGTGTTGGTCACCACGTACACGCCCGCCCGCGCAAACGCCTGCTCCACCTCCCCCGCGATCTCCGCCTCGATGGCCGAGAAGGCCACCCGCCCGGGGAGGCCCGGCTCGCTCCGCTGCACGGTCATCTCGGCCACGCGGGTGGGCAGCGGCGTGCTCTCGCGCCAGCGCACGATGTCGCCGTAGCGCTTCCCGGCGCTCTGCGCCGAGGCCGCCACCGAGGCGATCTCGAACTGCGGGTGCGCCGCGAGCAGGCGGACGAACTTCTGGCCCACGGTGCCGGTGGCACCGAGGATGGTGACGGGGATCTTGGCGGACATCGTCATCGACGCGGGTTCAGGACGGGCGCGCGAGCAGCTCGCGCGCCAGGCGGACGTACAGCTCCACTCCCTCGAGCAGCTCGGCCTTGCCGATCCGCTCCTCGCTGGTGTGCGCCACCCGGATGGTGCCGGGGCCCAGCTGGTAGCGCTCGCCCCAGCCCTCGTAGAAGGGCAGGTCGCTCGCGTAGCTGACCACCGTGGTGGCCCAGCCGGGCGGCGGCGGGTTGGTGTTCTTGAAGTAGGGGAGTTCCACCAGGAACTCCACCGTCACGTCATCGGGCACCAGCGCCGCCATCTGCTGCCGCAGCGCATCCGAGGGGCCCACCAGCCGCATGAGCAGCTCGGCACGGGCCGAGGGCGGGATCACGTTGGGCGCCACGCCGCCGTGGATCACGCCCACGTTGAGCGTCCCCTGCCCCAGCAGCGGGTCCGTCGGCAGCTCCATGGCCCGGAGCTTCGCGATGGTGTCGAGGATCGGGAGGATGGCGCTCCTGCCGAGCTCCGGATAGCCCGAGTGCGCCGCGCGCCCCTCCGCCGTGAGCACGATCTTGAGCGACCCCTTCTGCCCCAGGGAGAGCTGGTTCTCGGTCGGCTCCCCGTTGATCAGGTAGCGGCCCTTCGGCGCGAGCCCGGCCGCGGCCAGCGCGCCATCCGAGCCGTTCTCCTCGCCCACCACGAACAGGAGGCCCACCCGCCGCTCGCCCTGCGCGGCGAGGCGCTCGGCTGCCGCCAGCTGCGCCGCGGCCAGGCCCTTCGCGTCGCAGCTCCCCCGGCCGTGCAGGTGCGTGGCATCCTCGCGGAGCGGCACGTACGGCGGCACGCAGTCGAGGTGCGTGGAGAACACCACCGTCGGGGGCTCCCGGTAGGCATAGAGGTTGTCCCGCCCCAGACTCACCGGCTGGCGGGTCACCTGGTAGCCGAGCTTCCGGAGCAGGCCGTCGAGCAGGTCCACGGCGGGGCCCTCGGCGCCGGTCGGGGTCTCCCGCCGGACCAGTTCCTTCGTGAGTTCGATGGCGTCAATCACGGTGCCTCGGTGGTAAACAAAAGCCCCGCCGGTGTTCGCGGCGGGGCGTCGTAGCCAGTCAGCAGGGTGTGCTCAGGCTGTCCGTCGCTCGC
Organism: Gemmatimonadales bacterium; assembly: GCA_044221825.1. Lineage (GTDB taxonomy): Bacteria > Gemmatimonadota > Gemmatimonadetes > Gemmatimonadales > GWC2-71-9 > JADJOM01. The sequence continues at coordinate 5,977 of JBGAOL010000083.1, read as the reverse complement.
CGCGCGTGCGGAGGGGCTTGATCATGCGCTTGGTGGTGGCCGTGGCGAGCGTCATGGCCAGAACCTACTGCTACGGCCGGTCGCTCCACAAGACCCGGCCACCCACGGCCGGGGTCGCACGGCGCCGCCGCCCGGTCTGTAAGGGCCGAGTACACTCGGCCCCGCCGCGCTCACCCGGCCGCCGCACCCTCGGCCGCCCGCGCCGCCCGCTGCCCCTCCTCCACGTCCACGAAGTGCAGCAGCGCCCCGCCCACCACGAAGAAAGCCACGATCGCCAGGATCGCCGCCCGGCTCGAGCCCGTGGCCCCGATCACCCGCGCAAACACCAGCGGCCCGAAGATCCCCGCAAACTTCTCCACCACCGCGAAGAACCCGAAGAACTCCGCCGAGCGCTGCCGCGGGATCATGCTGGCAAAGAGCGAGCGCGACAGCGCCTGGGTCCCGCCCTGGACCATCCCCACCAGCAGCGCCAGGATGAAGAAGTGCGTCGCCGTGGTCATGTAGTAACCCACGACGCTGATCGCCCCGTACACCACGAGGCCCAGGAAGATGGCCCGCTTGGCGCCGATCTTGTGGGCAAACGCGCCGAACAGGAACGCGAACGGGATCCCCACGAACTGCACGATCATGATGGCCCCGATCAGCGCCCCCTGCCCGATGCCGAGCTCGGTGCCGTAGATCGTCGCCATCCGGATGATCGTCCCGATCCCGTCGTTGTAGATCAGGAACGCCACCAGCATCAGCACCGCCTGCCGGTACTGGCCGAGCCGCCGGAACGTCTGCCCCAGCTCGCGGAGCGTCTCCCCGATGGACACGCGGCCGCTCCCGGTGGCGGGCGGCTCCGGCACGTCGCGGAAGAGCGGCAGCGAGAACACCAGCCACCACACTGCCACCGACACGAACGCGAGCCGCGTCGGCAAGGTGGCCTGCGACGGCGTGAGCCCCTCCCCGTGCGGCAGGAAGAACCACTCCGGCTTCATGATCCACGCCAGGTTGAGCGCCAGCAGGATCCCACCGCCCACGTAGCCGAGCGCATAGCCTGCCGTGGACACCCGGTCCATCTCGTCCGGCGCGGCGATGTGCGGCAGGAAGGAGTCGTAGCAGACGTAGCTGGCGTTCACCGCGATGTTGGCCACGATGAACAGCAGGAGCGCCAGCTGCCAGTCCCCCCGCTGGATGAACCACATGAGGCCGACGGCGATCACCCCGATGATGAGCGAGACGGCCAGCAGCCGCTTCTTGAGCCCCGCCCGGTCCGCCAGCGCCCCCATGATGGGCGAGAGCACCGCGATGATGCCGAGCCCGATGGTCGTGGCATCCGCCAGCCGCTGGGTGGCGAGCGCGGGTGCCATCCCCGCCGCCGCCACCTTGGCGAAGTAGATGGGGAAGACCGCCGTGACGATCGTCGTCACCATGGCGGAGTTGGCCCAGTCGTACATCGCCCAGGCGCGGAGCTCGGGGCGGTGCAGGCCCAGCTTCTCGGAGAGGCTCATGAGGAAGGGGTCGAGGGTGACGTCGGCGCGCCGTACCAGCCGCCCAGCCGCGCCGCGAGCCAGCGCGGCGCCAGGCGCGTGCCCCAGGCCAGCAGGCGGAACGCGGGATGCGGCAGCACGTGGCAGGCGTCCCGCTCGTAGGCGCGGAGCGCCGCCCGCACCACCGTGTCAGGCGACTGCATCAGCCACCCCGGCAGCGGAACGTCCAGCTGGTTGTGCTCAAAGAAGGGCGTGGCCACCGGCCCCGGGGACACCGCCAGGCAGCGCACCCCGCGCCCCCGGAGCGACACCCACACCGCCTCGCTCCAGGTGACCACGTAGGCCTTGCTGCCGGAGTACACCGGGATCCACTGCAGTCCCTGCCATGCCGCGGTGCTCGCCACATTGATGAGGCCGCCGCGCCGGCGCGCCACCATGCCCGGGAGGAAGCGCGCCGCCAGCTCGGTCACCGCGCGCACGTTCACGTCGATGGTCGGCAGGTGCGCCTGGGCGGGGAGCTGGTGGAAGAGCCCCTGCGGCCCCACCCCCGCATTGTTGACCAGGTGATCCACCGTGAGCCCGCGCCGCGCCACCTCGGCCTCGAGGGCTGCCGGCGCCTCCGGCCGCCCCAGGTCCAGCGCGATGACGTCCGCCGTGCCGCCCGCCGAGCGCACCGCGCCCGCCACCGCCTCGAGCGCCTCGGCCGTGCGCGCCACCAGCACCACCCGCACCCCGCGCGCGCCGAGCGCCGTGGCGAAGCTCGCCCCGATGCCGCGCGACGCCCCCGTGACGAGGGCGGTCGTCCCCCGCCAGAGGTCGTGCATGGAATCCCGATTGGAGATGCTGAATACTCGGCGGGCGGGCGCCCGCGCGGGAGGGGGGCGGCGCTCGATCCGTCCGAGCGCCGCCCGGCGCTAGCTCAGGCGTCCACCCGGGGCCGCAGCAGCGAGAGGACCACCGCGCCAGCGAGGATCGTCACGATGACTGCCAGCGACAGCACGGTTGACGGATGGATCCAGGCGCTCGCCACCATCTTGGCGCCCACGAAGAGCAGGATCAGCGCCACGCCCGGCTTGAGGTAGTGGAACCGGTCCATCGCCCCTGCCAGCACGAAGAACAGCGCCCGCAGCCCCAGGATGGCAAAGAGGTTCGACGAATACACCACGAACGGGTCACGGGTCACCGCGAAGACCGCCGGGATGCTGTCGATGGCAAAGACTACGTCGCTCCACTCCACCACCAGCAGCACCAGGAAGAGCGGCGTGGCGAAGAGGGCCTTGGAGGCGTTCCGGATGAAGAAGTGGTTGTCGCAGTAGGCCGGCGTCACCGGGATGAGCTTCCGCGCCAGCCGCACCAGCGGGTTGTGCTCCGGCTCGATGCGGGTGTCGTCGGTCTTGAACATCCGCAGGCCCGTGATGAGCAGGATCCCGCCGAACACGTACACGATCCAGGTGAAGCGCTGCAGCAGCAGCGCCCCCGCGCCGATCATCACGGCGCGCATCACGATGGCGCCGAAGATGCCCCACTTGAGCACCCGCGGCTGCAGCTCCGCCGGCACTGCGAAGTACTGGAAGATGAGGAGGAAGACGAACAGGTTGTCGACCGAGAGCGACAGCTCGATCAGGTAGCCGGCGTAGTACTCGAGCGCCGTCTTGGGGCTGGTCTCGAGCCACAGGAACCCGCCGAAGAGGAGCGCCAGGGAGACGATCCCGGCGCTCCACCCCAGCGCTTCCTTGTGCGAGAGGACGTGCGTGCGGCGGTTGAGCACCCCGAGGTCGAGGACGAGGAGCGCCCCGACCACGCCGATGAACGTCCCCCAGACCACCGGCGAGTGCGTCGTCACCTCAGCGGCCCGCGGCCATCGCCTCGAGGCGCGCCACCCGCTCCTCGGTGGGCGGGTGGGTGCTGAAGAGCTTCATCATCCCGCCGCCCATGGCCGAGAGCGGGTTCACCTGGGCCAGCGGCGCGGCCGCCGGCGGGACGTTCATCGGGATCTGGTGCGCCATGTAGTCCAGCCGCCGCAGCGCGTTGGCCAGCGGCAGCGGCCGGCCCAGGATTTCGGCACCCACCCGGTCCGCCTCGAACTCGCGCTGCCGCGAGATGGCAAACTGAATCAGCATGGCCGCGATCGGCGCCAGGATCACCAGGGCCAGCTCGCCGAGCGGGTTGCGGCCCTCGTCGTCGCTGCGGCCGCCCATGAACATCAGCAGCCACGGCAGGTTGCCGATCATGCCCGCGATGCCCGCCGCCACCGTGCTGATGAGCATGTCGCGGTTCTTGATGTGCGCCAGCTCGTGCGCGATGACGCCCTCGAGCTCGTCCTGCGGCATCATCTGCAGGATCCCCGTGGTCACCGCCACCACCGCGTGCGAGGGGCTCCGGCCCGTGGCAAAGGCGTTGGGCTGCTGCTGCCGCGCCACCGCCACCACCGGCATCGGGAGGCCGGCGCGCTGCCGCAGCCGGTCCACCATCCGGTACAGCTCCGGCGCCTCCTGCTCCGTCACCACCTGGGCGCCGTACATCTTGAGCACCAGCTTGTCGGACCAGAAGTACATCACGAAGTTCATGCCCAGGCCCAGGATGGAGCCGAGCAGCAGGCCCTGCGCGCCGCCGAGCAGCTGGCCGGCCGCCATCAGCAGGGCAATGAGCCCCGCCATGAGCACCGCGGTCTTCAGGTTGTTGAGCAACATGGATGGTTCCCCCTAAAAGATTGCGAGACCTCCACCGGGCCCCGTCGGGGCCGGACAATGTCCGGCCCCGCGTGGTCTCCAGTGAAGGTCTCGCTCTGATGACGATGCCCTGTCAGCCTGGCCGCACCGTGCCGCGCCGGGGGCGCGACAGTCTTGACGATGGGCCCTCCGCTTGCGCGGACAAGCTACTCCCCTTCGAGCGCAACAGTATAAAGACAGGGCGGGACGGCGTCAACGGCACCTAACTTCTGGCGCTGCAATGCTTTTCGGCGCTAGCCGCGATCCCGTTCCCGGGTCACCACCCGCACCGCCACCCCGCCTGCCTGTGTGGTATACGCCGTTCGCCAGGGGAGTTCCGTGGACCGCTCGAGGGGAGTGCGCGGGAGGAGCAGCGTTGCCGACCAGCCAGGGGCGCGCTCGCGGAGCACCCGACCCAGCCGCGCGTAGAGGTCGCGGAGCGCGCGGGCCTCGCCCACCCGCAGGCCCCAGGGTGGGTTGCTCACCAGCGCGCCATGATCCGCCGGCGGGGTGAACTCCGAGATGGTGCCGCGGCGGAGCGTCACGTCGGGGGCCACCCCGGCCCGCTCCAGGTTGCCGGCCGCGGCCTCGATGGCCCCGGCATCGCGGTCGCTCGCGAGGATCGGGGCAGGAGCGTCTGGCAGGATGGCGGCGCGGAGCTCCGCGCGGAGCGCGGGGACCAGCGCGCCGTCCCAGCCGGGCCACCGCTCGCAGGCAAAGCCGCGGCCGAGGCCAGGCGGGATCCGCCGCGCCAGCATCGCGGCCTCGATGGCGATGGTGCCGGAGCCACAGAACGGGTCGGCCAGCGGCTCGGCGGGATCCCAGCCGCTGGCCAGCACCAGCGCCGCGGCGAGCGTCTCGCGGAGCGGGGCCTTGGCCGTGGCCAGGCGATAGCCGCGGCGGTGCAAGTGCTCGCCCGAGGCGTCCACGCTGACCGTCACCTCATCGCGCAGCACCCGCACCACCACCAGCTGCTGCGCCCCGGTGCCGCCCAGTTCGTCGTCGGGCGCGCCCTCTTCCTCGGGTGCCGCCACGCCCCGGCCCGCGGCGTGCGCGAGCCGCTCCGCGATCCCCTTCTGGTGGTACAGCCGCGACTTCTTGCTGGTCACCCGCCAGCGCACCGGCAGGTCGCGCGGGAGCCAGGCGTCCCAGGCGAGCTGGCCCGCCTTCCGCTCCAGCTCGCCCATGGCGCGGGCGGTGAAGCGGGCGCGGCGCACCAGGAGGCGGCTGGCGGTGCGGAGCTCGAGGTTGGCGCGGGCCAGCGCCCCGGGTGTGGCACGGAAGGCCACCCCGCCCGGCTCGGGAATGCCGGGCGGCAGGCCGAGCGCCGTCAGCTCCATGGCGGCCAGCGCCTCGAGTCCCGGCGCCGTGACGGCGAAGGCGTCGAGCGCGCTCAGAAGGGCGGCGCCGCCTGGTGCGCGGGGTCGTCGAGGAGGAGGGCCTGGACCCGGGCACCCGCGGCCACCTGCGGCTGGTCCTCGGGGATCATCAGCAGTGCGTTGGCGCGCACCATGGACATGAGGATGCCGGAGCCCTGCGGCCCCGTGAGCCTGGCGGGCCGGAGGCCGCCTGGCGCGGGCGCGTCGTCCACCACGGCCCGGAGGAAGTGCTGCAGTCGCGGCCCGAGCGAGACGGGCTCCGCCAGCTCCACGGTGGTGCCGCGCCGGAAGGGCCGCGCCTGCCCGAGCAGCGCCCGGATGGCCGGCCGCACGAACAGCTCGAACGTCACCATGGTGCTCACCGGATTCCCCGGCAGCCCGATCCACGGCACCTCCTGCAGCAGTCCGAACCCCACCG
>JBGAOL010000082.1:0-12090 GCA_044221825.1 Gemmatimonadales bacterium | reverse complement strand
CCCGTGGCGTTCACCGCGGCCTCGAACCGGTTGCCGCCGGCGTCGTATCCCACGCAGGCGCCACGGCGCTCTGAGCGTGGCAGCGAGGTGCCCCCGCTCCCCTCGCCCAGCGTGAAGTCCCACGCCACCTGGCCGAGGCAGAGCCATCCGCGCGAGGGGTCGCTCCCGGGATTCCAGAGCGACAGCGTCACCCCCACCTGCTGGCCCGGCACCACGCGTTCGTCGTCGCTGGTGGCGTCGCCCAGCAGTTCCTGGGCGCGGAGGCGCGCGGTCCACAGCCGGCGGAACTCGCCCTCGAAGGGGTCGCCCTGGAGGAGCGGGTCCAGGTTCACCCGATCGCCCCGGTTGCCGGGCAGGGCGGCGAGCACGGCCTTCCGCGCCGCCGAGAGGTCCTCGCCGGCGCGCTGCAGCAGGGCGCGGAGGTCGGCCCGCTCGGCCGGGGCCACGCGGAGTCGGGCGGAGTCGATGCGCGCCGCGTAACTCGTCAGGCGGGCCTCGGCCGCCTGCCGCTGGGCGCCCTTCCCCGCCTGCACCAGCGGCATCCCCGCCAGGGTGGTGTCGAGCCCCGCGAAGAGCCCGTCGGCTCCACGCCCGGTGCGGTCCTCCACCAGCTGCACCCGCACCTCCGACGGCCCCAGCCGCTGCAGCTGCCCCATGTCCTGGGAGCGGTGCAGGCTCCGCCCCCGCATGGCGATCTGCAGGTACGACTGCCCCACGGCGGGGTCGAGCCCGCCGCTCGGCAGCCGGAGGGTGGTGGCGGTGGAGTCGAAGCGGGTGCTGCGGTAGAGCTTGAGCGGCGTCCACGGCGCCAGCGCCTCGCGCGCGAGCTCCGGGAAGGCGTCGGGGTCCCCCGCCACGCGGAAGGCCTCCTGGGCGGCCCACCCCGCGGCCTGGTGCTGGCCGTGGCCGTCGCGCGGGGTGCCGCTGAACACGGACACGATGACCTGCGGCCGGAACTTCCGCACGATGCGCACCACGTCCTTGAGCACCGAGTCGCGCGGCCAGTGGGCCCAGGTGTCGTCCAGCGTCTTGGAGAAGCCGAAGTCGTAGGCGCGGGTGAAGTACTGGCGCGCTCCGTCGAGCCGCCGCGCCGCGAGCAGCTCCTCGGTGCGCAGCAGGCCGAGCCCGGGGCCGAGCTCCGCGCCGATGAGGTTCTGCCCACCCTCGCCGCGGGTGAGGGAGAGGTACGCGGCCTCGGCCCCGAGGCCGCGGGTCACCAGCGTGAGGAGCTCGGTGTCCTCGTCGTCGGGATGCGCCGCGATCATCAGCACGCGCTGGTAGCGCGCCAGCGGCCGGAGCGACTGGTCGAGCGCCACCAGCCCCCCGCTGGAGGGCGGCTCGAGCTGCGCGGCAAGCGAGAGGGGAACGACGGCGAGCGACAGGACCAGCGCGGCAACGACAGGACGCACGACCACCGGCCGGGGTTGAGACGCCCCAACTTAACCCGGCGGCCGGGCCCCAAATAGGGGCGCCCCGCCGCTCAGCTCCCCAGCGGCTCGGCCCGCAGGATGTCCCGCAACTCGGGGTAGCGGCGCCAGAGGTAGGCACCCATCACGAAGGCCGCCAGGAAGTTGGGCACCAGCACCGCCCACGCCGGGAAGAGGTCCTGCACCGCGCCGCCCACCGTCCGCAGCACCACGTAGAAGAACAGCACGAACAGCACGAACGCCACCACCACCGCGAACCGCGCCACCGGCTCCTGCGTGGCCCACCGCGCCAGCAGCGCGAACAGCCATCCCACCAGCAGGAACGCCACCACATGGACCACGCCGTAGGCCGCGGCGGCGACGGCGCTCACCCGCTCCAGGTCCGGGGAGGGGTTCAGGAAGAGCAGCACCTGCCCCAGCACGCTCGCCGTGCGGAGCGGCACGCCGGCCAGGGTGTCGCGCACCAGGAACCACAGCGCCACCGTGCCGGCGCCGAGCAGGCCCGCCACGGCCCCCTCGCGCCAGACCGAATGTGAGGCACGCATGCTGCCCTCCCGGACCGGCCGGACCGTGCGCGCCCCAGCGGCCGGTCGGAACGACCGGGGCGCGGGACCATATGGGTGGGTGGGGAGGCGGCGGGCAAGCTGGCGGGTTTCGGCCCGCCGGGGATCAGTCGTCGTCGTCCAGTTCCTGCTCGCGCTTGCCCGCAATGAAGGCACCCACGAAGCAGGCGAGCGCCAGCGCCAGCAGCGTGGGCCCGAAGAACGACAGGAAGCCGAGCAGGAAGGTGAGCATCCCGAGCGACACCAGCACCGTCCCCGCGCCACGCAGGATCTCGTCGGTGTTCCGCCACTCGGTCCGCCGGCCCCAGTGCACCGCGCCGACGAGGCCGGTGATCCCGAGGACCAGCAGGGCCACCCAGATGGCCACCCAGAGCGGGTGCCCCGGCAGCCGGAGCGAGAGGTGGAGGGAGTACATCAGGCGGGGGGCTGGGCGTGCGCCGTACGGCACGCCGCGCAGGGGCAGCTGGCCAGCAGCCGCTCGAAGGTGTAGATGCCGGTGTCGTGGCCGTCGCTCCAGGTCACCCGGAGGCCGTAGGCCCCCACCAGCGCCACGGCGACGGGACGCACGTCGAGCGGCACCGTCGCCGGGTCGAGGAGCGGGCGGCCCGTCATCTCCTCGACGCAGCCCGCGCAGGGGCACGCCAGGCGGAGCCCCCGCGCCGGGTACAGCGCGCGGTGCCCCGCCTGGTCCCACTCGAACTCGATCCCGTCATCGCGCCGCGTGATGGCGCGCGGGATCACCGGTCGTTGAGCCATGCCACAGTCGCCCCGCATGGTGTATACTTGGCCGTCCGGCCACCACCCTCGCCCGTGAACCCGCCATGACCACCAAGACGCCTAACCCGTTCGGCGCCCGCGGCACCCTGGACCTCGGCGCCCAGGCCGCAACGATCTTCCGCCTTCCGGAGCTGGAGCGCAAGGGAGTCGCGTCGCTCGACCGCCTGCCCTTCTCCATCCGCGTGCTGCTGGAGAACGCCCTGCGCTTTGCCGGCCGCGGCCTCGTCACGGAGGAACACGTTACCCAGATCGGGGCATGGCAGGGAACTGCCACGGGCCGCAGTGAGATCCCTTTCATGCCCGCTCGCGTGGTTCTTCAGGATTTCACCGGCGTGCCCTGCGTCGTGGACCTCGCCGCCATGCGCGACGCCATGGTCCGCATGGGCGGCGACCCCGACCGCATCAACCCGCTCGTCCCCTGCGACCTCGTCATCGACCACTCGGTGCAGGTGGACTTCTTCGGCACCGGCGCGGCGTACCAGCAGAACGTGGACCTGGAATTTGACCGGAATCGCGAGCGCTACCAGCTCCTCAAGTTTGCCCAGCGCGCCTTCCGGAACTTCCGCGTGGTGCCGCCCGGCACCGGCATCGTGCACCAGGTGAACCTCGAGTACCTGGCCCCCGTGGTCCAGCTCCGCGAGCAGCACGGCGTCCTCACCGCCTACCCCGACACCTGCGTGGGCACCGACTCCCACACGACGATGATCAACGGCCTGGGTGTCATGGGCTGGGGCGTCGGCGGGATCGAGGCCGAGGCCGTCATGCTGGGCCAGCCCTACTTCATGCTCATCCCCGACGTCATCGGCATGAAGCTCGTCGGCGAGCTGCCCCTCGGCACCACCGCCACCGACCTGGTCCTCACCGCCACCCAGATCCTCCGCAAGGCCGGCGTGGTGGACAAGTTCGTCGAGTTCTTCGGCCCCGGCCTCGCCAGCCTCGGGCTCGCCGACCGCGCGACCATCGCCAACATGGCGCCGGAGTACGGGGCCACCATGGGCTTCTTCCCCGTGGACGCCGAGACCCTCCGCTACCTGGAGCGCACCGGCCGGGACAAGTCTACCGTCAGCCGCGTGGAACGCTACTGCAAGGAGCAGGGACTCTTCCGCACCGAGCAGAGCCCCGACCCCGAGTTCACCACCGTCCTCACCCTGGACCTGAGCAAGGTGGTGCCGAGCCTGGCCGGCCCCAAGCGCCCGCAGGACCTGGTGCCCATGAACACCCTCAAGCGCAACTTCCAGGTGGCCCTGCCGGAGCTCCTGGTCCCGGCCGCCCCCGCGGCGCGGAAGGAGCAGGCCCAGGCCACCCGCGCCCAGTGGGACGGTGGCGCCACCGCCGTGGCCAGCGCCGAGGCGCCGAGCCGCGTGGAGGCCACCCTCGACGGCCAGCCCATCGCCCTGCACGACGGCGCCGTGGTCATCGCCGCCATCACCAGCTGCACCAACACCTCCAATCCGTCCGTCATGCTCGGCGCCGGCCTGCTGGCCCGGAAGGCCGTGGAGAAGGGCCTCACCACCAAGCCGTGGGTCAAGACCAGCCTGGCCCCCGGCTCGCGCGTGGTCACCGAGTACCTGAAGGGCGCCGGCGTGCTGCCGTACCTCGAGCAGCTCCGCTTCAACGTGGTGGGCTACGGCTGCACCACCTGCATCGGCAACTCGGGCCCGCTGCCCGAGGCCATCGGCAAGCTCATCGACGAGCACCAGCTGGTCACCGCCGCGGTCCTCTCGGGCAACCGGAACTTCGAGGCGCGCGTGCACGCGCAGGTGCGCGCCAACTACCTCGCCTCGCCGGTGCTGGTGGTGGCCTACGCCCTCGCCGGCCGGGTGGACATCGACCTGGCCCAGGAACCGCTCGGCACCGGGAAGGACGGCAAGCCCGTCTACCTCCGCGACATCTGGCCCACGCCGAAGGAACTGGCCGACGCCATGGCCGCGAGCCTCAAGCCCGAGCTCTTCCAGGCCAAGTATGCCTCCGTCTTCGAGGGAGATGACGTCTGGCAGGCCCTCCCGGTGCCCGAGGGCAGCCGCTACGCCTGGGATCCTACGAGCACCTACGTGGCCGAGCCGCCCTTCTTCCAGAAGCTGGCCACGGAGCCCGGCCCCCTCGCCGACATCCAGGGCGCCCGCGTCCTCGCCGCCCTCGGCGACTCGGTCACGACCGACCACATCTCGCCCGCCGGCTCCATCCCGAAGAACGGGCCGGCCGCGCGCTACTTGCTCGAGCACGGCGTCCAGCAGGTGGACTGGAACACCTTCGGCGCCCGCCGCGGCCATCACGAGGTCATGATGCGCGGCACCTTCGGCAACGTGCGCATCAAGAACGCGCTGGTGCCGGACAAGGAAGGCAACTGGACCACCTACCTCCCGGGCACCGAGGTGATGTCCATCTTCGACGCCTCGGAGAAGTACCGCGCCGCCGGCGTGCCGCTCATCATCCTCTCGGGCAAGGAATACGGCACCGGCTCCTCGCGCGACTGGGCCGCCAAGGGCCCCGCGCTCCAGGGCGTCAAGGCGGTCATCGCCGAGAGCTACGAGCGCATCCACCGCAGCAACCTCGTGGGCATGGGCGTACTGCCCCTCGCCTACGAGCCCGGCACCACGCGCCAGTCGCTCGGCCTCACCGGGCGCGAGCTGTTCAGCATCAGCGGCATCGCCAAGGGCCTCACCCCGGGCGGGCGGGTGACGGTCACCGCCACCGCCGAGGACGGCAAGGTCACCACCTTCCCCGCCGTGGTGCGGCTCAACAGCCAGGTGGAGCTGGACTACTACCGCAACGGCGGGATCCTGCAGCGCGTGCTTCGCATGTTCGCCAAGGGCGAAGCCTGACCACCTCACGCTGAAGGCTTCTTCACCAAGCCTTCAGCCCCCTCTCCCCGGCCTCCGACGACTCTTCGTCGGAGGCTTTTTCATGACACGCACAGCCATCATGCTCGACGGCAACGAGGCGGCGGCCCGGGTCGCCTACCTCGCGAGCGAAGTCGTTGCCATCTATCCGATTACTCCCGCCTCGACCATGGGCGAACTGGCCGACCAGTGGGCGGCCGACGGCAAGCCCAACGCGTGGGGCCTCGTCCCCTCGGTGGTCGAGATGCAGAGCGAGGGCGGCGCCGCGGGCGCGGTGCACGGCGCCCTCCTGGCCGGCAGCCGCGCGACGACCTTCACGGCGTCGCAGGGCCTGCTGCTCATGCTCCCCAACATGTTCAAGATCGCCGGCGAGTTGACGCCGCTGGTGATCCACGTGGCCGCCCGCGCCATCGCCACCCAGGCGCTCTCCATCTTCGGCGACCACAGCGACGTGATGGCGGCCCGCTCCACCGGCTTCGCGATGCTTTGCGCCGCCACGCCGCAGGAAGCCATGGACCTGGCGCTGGTGTCGCACGCCGCCACGCTCGAGAGCCGCATCCCCTTCCTGCACTTCTTCGACGGCTTCCGCACCTCCCACGAGGTGGCGCGCGTCGTCCCCCTCGACGCGGCCGACGTGCAGGCGCTCCTGCCCGAGGCGCCGCGCCTGGCGCACCACGCGCGCGGCCTCTCGCCTGCACGTCCCGTCCTCAAGGGCAGCGCCCAGAACCCCGACGTTTTCTTCCAGGCCCGCGAGGCCGCCAATCCCTGGTACCTCGCCACGCCCGCCATCGTGCAGCAGGCCATGGATCGCCTGGCCGCGCGCACCGGCCGGGCCTATCACCTGGTGGACTACCACGGCGCTCCCGACGCCGAGCGCGTCCTCGTCATCATGGGCTCGGGCGCCGAGGTGACGCGGGAGACGGTGGACGCCCTGCGCGCCCGGGGGGAAAAGGTGGGCGTGCTGCAGCTGCGGCTCTTCCGGCCCTTCCCGGTGGAACAGCTCCTCGCCGCGCTCCCGGCGACGGTGCACTCTNGTCTTCTTCCAGGCCCGCGAGGCCGCCAACCCCTGGTACCTCGCCACGCCCGCCATCGTGCAGCAGGCCATGGACCGCCTCGCCGCGCGCACCGGCCGGGCCTATCACCTGGTGGACTACCACGGCGCCCCCGACGCCGAGCGCGTCATCGTCATCATGGGCTCGGGCGCCGAGGTGACGCGGGAGACGGTGGACGCCCTGCGCACCCGGGGGGAGAGGGTAGGCGTGCTGCAGCTGCGGCTCTTCCGGCCCTTCCCGGTGGAACAGCTCCTCGCCGCGCTCCCGGCGACGGTGCACTCCCTCGCCGTCCTCGATCGCACCAAGGAACCCGGCTCGGCCGGCGAGCCGCTCTACCAGGACGTCGTCACCGCCCTGGCCGAGGGCGTGAGCGCGGGACACCGCCCGGCGCTCCCGCGCATCATCGGCGGCCGCTACGGCCTGGCCTCGAAGGAATTCACCCCGGCGATGGCCAAGGCCATCTTCGACGAGCTGGCCCGCCCTGCCCTGCGGAACCACTTCACCGTCGGCATCACCGACGACGTCACCCACACGAGCTTCGAATACGACGCCGGCTGGAGCACGGAGCACGCGGAGACCGTCCGCGCCGTCTTCTACGGCCTCGGCGCCGACGGGACGGTGGGCGGCAACAAGAATTCCATCAAGATCATCGGCGAGGACGCCGGCCTGCACGCGCAGGGCTACTTCGTCTACGACTCCAAGAAGTCGGGCTCCATCACCACCAGCCACCTGCGCTTCGGGCCGCATCCCATCCGCTCGAGCTACCTGATCGGCCAGGCCAGCTTCGTGGCCTGCCACCAGTTCCACTTCCTGGGCGAGATGGACGTGCTGGCGCTGGCCGAGCCCGGCGCCACGGTGCTGCTCAACGCCCCGTATCCGGCGGCCGAGCTGTGGCCCCACCTGCCCCGCCCGGTGCAGGAGACCATCCTGGCCCGGAAGCTCAAGGTCTTCAGCGTGGACGCCATCGCCGTGGCCACCAGGGCCGGCCTCGGCAAGCGCATCAACACGGTGATGCAGACCTGCTTCTTTGCGCTCACCAACCTGCTGCCGCTGCCGCAGGCCGTGGCGGCCATCAAGAAGGGGATCGAGAAGAGCTACGGGAAGCGCGGCAGCATCGTCCTGGAGAAGAACTACCAGGCGGTGGACGCCGCCATCTCGGCCCTGGCCGAGGTGCCGGTGCCGGCCACCGTCAGCTCCACGAAGGAACGCCGCCTGCCGGTGCTGCCCGAGGCCCCGCCGTTCGTGCAGGCGGTCACCGCCGCCCTCATCGCCGGCCAGGGCGACGCGCTCCCCGTCAGCATGCTCCCCGCCGACGGCACCTGGCCCACCGCCACCACCCGCTTCGAGAAGCGGAACCTCGCCACCGAGGTCCCCGAGTGGGACAGCGAGCTCTGCATCCAGTGCGGCAAGTGCGTGCTGGTCTGCCCGCACGCGGTCCTCCGCGCCGCGGTGTACGAGGAGGCGGCCCTCGCCGGCGCGCCCGACGGCTTCAAGTCCGCCGCCGCCCGCTGGCGCCAGTTCCCGGGGCAGAAGTACACCCTGCAGGTCAGTGCCGAGGACTGCACCGGCTGCCGCCTCTGCGTCGAGGCCTGCCCGGTCAAGAACAAGCGCGAGGTGCGCCTCAAGGCCATCAACATGGCACCGCACGCGCCCATCAAGGATCGCGAGCGCGCCAACTGGGACTTCTTCCGCACCCTCCCCGAGGTGCCGCGGGAGCAGCTCAACCAGGACCTGGTCAAGGACACCCAGCTGCTCGAGCCGCTCTTCGAGTTCTCCGGCGCCTGCGCCGGCTGCGGCGAGACGCCCTACCTCAAGCTCCTGAGCCAGCTCTTCGGCGACCGCGCCATCATCGCCAACGCCACCGGCTGCTCCTCGATCTACGGCGGCAACCTGCCCACCACCCCGTGGGCCACCAACCGCGCCGGCCGCGGGCCCGCCTGGGCCAACTCCCTGTTCGAGGACAACGCCGAGTTTGGCCTCGGCATGCGGCTGGCGCTGGACCAGCAGCGGAGCCGGGCGGAGTTCCTGCTCCGCGCCCACCGCGGCAAGCTCGACGCCGCGCTGGTGGATGGCCTGCTGGCCATCGAGGGCCGGGATCCCGCCGCCCTCGCCGAGCGCCGCCACCTGGTGACCACCCTGCAGCACGCGCTGGCGGATGCCAGCGACCCCGAGCTGCACGAACTCGCCTCCCTGGCCGAGAGCCTGGCGCGCCAGAGCGTCTGGATCATCGGCGGGGACGGCTGGGCGTACGACATCGGCTTCGGCGGCCTCGACCACGTGCTGGCCAGCGGGCGCGACGTGAACATCCTGGTCCTCGACACCGAGGTCTATTCCAACACCGGCGGCCAGATGTCCAAGTCCACGCCGCGCGGCGCGGTGGCCAAGTTTGCCGCCGGCGGGAAGCAGGCGCCCAAGAAGGACCTGGGCCTCTTCGCCATGTCCTACGGCCATGCCTACGTGGCCCAGATCGCGCTCGGCGGGGACGACAGCCATGCCGTGAAGGTGTTCCGTGAGGCGGAGGCGTTCCAGGGGCCGTCCCTGATCATCGCGTACAGCCACTGCATCGCCCACGGCTACGACCTGGTGCACGGCCTCGAGCAGCAGAAGCTGGCCGTGCAGACCGGCCACTGGCCGCTCTTCCGCTACAACCCCGCCGTGGCCGAGACCGGCGCCAACCCCTTCTCGCTCGACTGCAAGGCGCCGAGCCTGCCGCTCAAGAAGTACGCCTACAACGAGACCCGCTACACCATGCTGGCGCACGCGCATCCCGAGGCCGCCGAGGAACTGCTGCACGAGGCCGAGGCGGACCTCAAGGAGCGCTGGCACCGCTACGAGTACCTGGCCCGCTCGGCCCACGGGTGGACCGCCGATGCGAAGGAGGAGCCCCATGCCTGATCTCTCGACCAGCTACCTGGGCCTCGCGCTCACGAGCCCGATCGTCGCGTCGTCCTCGCCGCTCACCGAGCGGCTGGAGAGCCTGCGGGTGCTGGAGGACTCCGGCGTGGGGGCAGTCGTGATGCCCTCGCTCTTCGAGGAGCAGCTCACCCTCGAGAGCACCGACCTCGACACCTACCTGAGCCACGGCGCCGACAGTCATTCTGAGGCGCTCAGCTACTTCCCCGACATGTGGGCCTACAACCTGGGCCCCGAGGGCTACCTCACCCGCCTGGCGGAGGCCAAGAAGCTGCTCAAGGTCCCCGTCATCGCGAGCCTGAACGGCGTGTCGGTGGGCGGCTGGATCGCCTATGCCAAGCGGATGGAGGAGGCCGGCGCTGACGCGCTCGAGCTCAACGTCTATTACGTCCCCACCGACCCGGCGCAGGATGGCGGCGCCGTGGAGCGGCAGCAGTCCGACCTGGTGCAGGCCGTGGTGGAGAGCCTCAAGATCCCGGTGGCCGTGAAGCTCACGCCGTTCCTGAGCGCCCCGGCCAACGTGGCCGCCCAGCTCGCGAAGGCCGGCGCCAAGGGGGTGGTGCTCTTCAACCGGTTCTACCAGCCGGACCTGGACCTCGATGAGCTCACGGTGGTGCCGGCCCTCGACCTGAGCACGCCGTCCACCCTCCGGATCCGGCTCCGCTGGGCCGCCATCATGCACGGCCACATCGACACCGACCTCGCCATCTCCGGCGGCGTCCACTCGGCCACCGACGTGCTCAAGTGCATGATGGTCGGCGCCAAGGTGGCCATGATGGCGAGCGCCACCCTGCGCCACGGCCCCGGCCATGTCCGGAAAGTCCTGGCCGACCTCGAGACCTGGATGCAGGTGCACGACTACGACTCCATCCAGCTGATGCAGGGCAGCATGAGCCGGCGGGCCTGCGCCGAGCCGGCCGCATGGGAGCGCGCCAACTACATGAAGGTGCTCCGCTCCTACGCGCTGCGCGGGGGCTGACAGGCGAAAAACGAAAGGCCCCGCCTCGGATGAGGCGGGGCCTTCGTGTGTGGTCGGGGCGCGTTACGCGACCAGGTCGCGCAGCTTCTGCCCCTGCTCGCCTTCCCGGAGCCGGGTGAGGGCCCGGTCGCGCAGTTGCCGGATGCGCTCGCGGGTGACCCCCATCATCCGGCCGATCTCCTCGAGGGTGCGGCTGTTGCCGTCGTCGAGGCCGAAGTAGAGCCGGAGCACCTTGGCATCCCGCGGGGGCAGCGTCGCCAGGGCCGCCTCGATGTCCGAGGTCTGGCTGTTGGCGATGGTGTTGGTGTCCGTGCCTTCCTGGTCGAGCGCGGTGAAGCGCTCCATCCGCTCGCTCGAGTCCCCGTCCCGCGTGGGATGGTCCAGCCGCACCGCCTCGGTGTTGAGCGCCCCGAGACTCCGGACCGCCTCCAGCGTGAGGCCGGTGGCGCGGGCCAGCTCCTCGGTGGTGGGCATGCGGCCCAGCCGGTCCTTGAGGAGCGTGGTAGTACGGCCGAGCCGCGAGAGGTCCGCGGTGCGGTTGAGGGGTACCCGGACCGGCCGCCCATGCCGGGCGATGGCCGCCTGGACGGCCTGCCGGATCCACCAGACCGCGTACGAGATGAACTTGACGCCGCGATCGGGATCGAACTTCCGCGCGGCGGTCATCAGGCCGAGGTTGCCCTCGCCGATGAGGTCCACCAGCGGCACGCCGCGGTTCTGGAACTTCTTGGCCACGGAGACGACGAACCGGACGTTGTGCCGGGCCAGCTTCTCCTGGGCCGCGACACTCCCGCGGAACGCCTTGCGGGCCAGCTCCATCTCCTCCTCGCGGGTCAGCAGGGGGACCTTGCTGATCTCGTCGAGGTACAGGTCAAGACTCTCCCGACCCTCATCGACCGCCTTGGCGATCTGGGCCGGACGCACTGCACGACGCTTCCGGCGTGGCTGCATGGTCACGCGCGCCCCTCCTTGGGCTGGGTGTGTCCACGTCCCATCGGGCTATCCTTGAACGATGCCCAATATACGACAGGCCACCCAGAAAAGAAACCGAACCGCTAAACCGTTGAATTACAGATAGTTACTGCGATCCACGGTGTATATACCAGCACTGTCATTACAGTTCCCTCGACAGTTGGACCCCAGACCCCCTGCCAAGGTTCCTTCCCGGAGCAACCGGGATGTGCCTGCAAGGACGAGCAGGGCGAACGCCGTTGCACGACCTGCGGGAGATACGCACCCCCACCGGGAGTGTTACACTACGTCCATGAAAACCGATCCGGCCTACGAACTCCTCCGTCTCTTCACCTCCCCGATCATCGCCGTCACGTCGAGCTGGCAGGGCCGCGCCAACGGGATGATTTCCGACGCGGTGATGCGCGCCTCGATCTCGCCCAACGTTCCCCGACTGTCGGTGTACATCCACAAGTGGCACGCCAGCCACGACATGATCTGGAACAGCGGCAAGTTCGGGATCAACCTGCTGCACCAGGGCCAGCTGCAGGTGGTCCATGACCTGGGATTCGTGAGTGCCCGGGAACG
>JBGAOL010000081.1:0-12030 GCA_044221825.1 Gemmatimonadales bacterium | reverse complement strand
CGGAACCAGGTCCGGATGATGATCCAGCCCTGGGACCGCGCGGTGGTGGAGTACGTGGAGAAGGGGCGCCCGGGGGAGCAGGCCGGCCGGCAGGTGGGCGACACCATCATCTCCGCCGGCGCCAGCGAGGTCACGAGCGTCCAGGGCCTCATCCGCCGCATCCGGGGGGCGCCGGGCGGCGAGGTGGAGCTGCTGCTGGGCCGGGCGGACGGGCGGCACAACGTGACCGTGATTCCCGACAGCATGACCGAGGGCGCGGCGACGGTGGGGAAGATCGGCGTGGCCTTCAAGCCGGATGGCGTGTTCAGCGTGCGGTCCCTCTCGCTGCTCGAGTCCATCGGGGTCGGCGGGGAGACCACCCTCGCGGCCTCGACGCTCATGGTGCGCACCGTGCAGGGTCTCCTCTCGGCGCGGGTGTCCACGCGGGACGTGGGCGGGCCCATCATGATCGGCCAGGAGGCCGCCAAGGCGGCGCGGGCGGGGCTGGACCAGTTCCTGGGCCTGCTGGCGCTCATCTCCATGAACCTCGCCGTGCTCAACCTGCTTCCCATCCCGATCCTGGATGGCGGGCAGTTCGTGTTCCTGCTGGCGGAGGGCATCCTGCGGCGGCCGCTGCCGGAGAAGATCCGCAGCGCGGCCATGCTGGTGGGCCTGGTGCTGATCGGCGCCCTGATGCTGCTGGCCTTCTGGAACGACATCGCCCGGCTGATCGGCTGGCATTAGGGGGCCGCGGCTGGCCCGCGCGACCCCCGGGGCCCGCCGCGCATCCCGTGCGGCATCCCGTTCCCCCTCGCACCGACCCATGACCCTGCTCGTCCTCGAGTCCGTCACCAAGCGTTACGGCGCGGTCACCGCCGTGGACGGGGTGAGCTTCGCCATCGATCGTGGCGAGGTGGTGGGCTTCCTTGGCCCCAACGGCGCCGGGAAGTCCACCACCATGCGCATGATCACCCAGGTCCACGAGCCGGACGGCGGGCGCATCCTCATGGACGGCGTCCCGCTGGCTGACGCCGGGCGCGAGGCCAAGCGCCGGGTGGGCTTCCTGCCGGAGAACAACCCGCTGTACTACGAGATGCTGGTCTCGGAGTACCTGGCCTTCACGGGCCGGCTGCGCGACCTCGGCGGCGCCGCCCTGGCCCGCGCCACGGACGAGGCGGTGGTGGCCACCGGGATCGAGGCGGTGTATCACCGCCCCATCGGCGAGCTCTCCAAGGGCTACAAGCAGCGCACCGGCCTTGCGGCCGCCATCCTCCACAAGCCGGACCTGCTGGTGCTCGACGAGCCCACTGAGGGCCTCGACCCCAACCAGCGCGTCGAGATCCGCAAGCTGATCGGCGACCTGGGCCGCGACCGCACCGTCCTGCTCTCCACCCACATCCTCTCCGAAGTGCAGCACGTGGCCAGCCGGCTGCTCATCATCAACCGTGGCCGCCTCGCGGCGGACGGACCGGTGGAGGAGCTGCTGGGCCGCGCGGCGGGCAGCGTGCGCGTGGTGGTGGAGGCGGCCGGTCCTGACGTCGCCGCGGGGCTCGGCACCCTGGCGGGTGCGCAGGTGGTGAGCAGCGAGGCGCTCGAGGGCCGCACCCGTTGCGTGGTGGCGGCCGGCGCCACCGCCGACATCCGGCCGGAGATCTTCCGCCTGGCGCAGGCCCGGGGCTGGGTGCTCTACGAGCTGCACCAGGAGGCGGGCAGCCTCGAGGACCTCTTCCGCGACCTCACCCGGAAGCCGGAGGCCGCGGCATGAGGCCCATCCTGACCATTGCGCGGCGGGAGCTCAAGGCGCTCTTCGACGGGCCCGCCGGCTACGTGCTGCTGGTGGTGTTCCTGGTCATCAACGCCTTCCTGTTCTTCCGGCAGGCCTACCTCACCAACACGGCGTCGCTCCGGCCCATGCTGGACCTGCTGCCGTGGATCCTGCTGTTCTTCGTGCCGGCCGTGGCCATGCGGACGCTGGCCGAGGACACGCGCTCGGGGCAGCTCGAGCTGCTGCTGTCGCAGCCGATCACCGAGGTGGAGCTCCTCGTGGGCAAGTACCTCGGGGCGGCGGGCTTCCTGTGGATCGCGCTGCTGCTGACCGTCGCCATCCCGCTCGGGCTTTCGCTCGGGTCCGAGATGGCGTGGGGGCCGGTGGTGGCGCAGTACGTCGGCGCCATCCTGCTCGCGGGCGGGCTCGCGGGGGTGGGTGTCTGGGCATCGTGCATCACGCGAAGCCAGATCACGGCGTTCATCGTGGCCGTGGCGGTGATGTTCCTGCTGGTGCTGGTGGGGCTCAACCCGCTGCTGGTGGGCCTGCCGCCCCAGCTCGGCGCGGTGGCCGCGCGGCTCGGCGTGCTGTCGCACTTCGACTCGATCGGCCGCGGGGTGATCGACCTCCGCGACGCCATCTACTTCGTGTCGCTGGCCGCCATCTTCCTGACGCTGGCGTACGGCAGCCTGATGGCGCGGAAGCTCGCGACGGGGCAGGCGGGGGTGCAGCGCCTGCGCGTCGGCGTGCTGGTGATGGTGGGGCTCCTCGTGGTGGTGAACCTGGCGGGCAGCTACATCGGCGGCCGGCTGGACCTGACGCCGGGCAAGGTGTACACCCTGGCGCCGGCCACGCGCGAGCTGGTCCGGAACCTCGACGACATCGTCACCCTCAAGCTCTTCGCCTCGAAGGAGCTCCCGGCCGAGGTGGCGCTCATGAAGCGCGACCTGGACGACATCCTCGGCGACCTCCGCAGCGCGGGCCGGGGCCAGGTGCGGGTGGTGACCCTCGACCCGGCCGATGATCCCGAAGCGGAGAAGGAAGCCCGCAGCCTCAACATCAACCCGGTGCAGTTCAACGTCGTCGGCAAGTCCGAGCTGCAGGTGAAGCAGGGCTACCTCGGCCTGGTGGTGCAGTACGCCGACCAGCACGAGGTGATTCCCTTCGTGCGGCGCACCGACGACCTCGAGTACCGCCTCGCGGCCGCCATCCGTGGCCTCACGACGGCGCGGAAGCCGCTCCTCGGGCTCGTGGCCGCCATGCCGGACTGGGGCGTCGAGGGCCGGGTGCTCGACATGGTGCAGCAGCAGCTCGCCCGCAGCTACACCGTGGTGCCCGTCTCGCTCGGCGACTCCACCCAGCCGGGCGACTCCATCACCACCCTGCTCATCGCCGGCCAGCCGGACAGCATGCACCCGGCGGCGTTTGCGCAGTTCAAGCGCTTCTTCCAGCGCGGCGGCAGCGCCCTCATCATGGCGAGCGGCGCCCCGATCCTCGGCATGGAGCCCAAGGCCCAGGGCGAGCCGCCGCTCTGGAACATGATCCTCAAGGATTTCTACGGCGTGGCCGTGCGCCCCGACATGGTGTACGACCTCGGCGCCGCCGTCCCCGTGCCGGTGCCGGGCCCGCGCGGTGCGCAGCCGGTGTACCAGCCCTATCCGTTCTGGCTCCGCGCGCAGCCCGCGCCCGGGTCGCTGGTCACGGAGGGGATCGGCGAGGTGTTCCTGCCGTGGACCAGCAGCATCGACACCACCGTCGGCCGCCATCCGGGGAAGGTGACGCCGATCCTCCTGTCCAGCCGCCTCGGCGGCCTGGCGGAAGGCACCATCGACGTGGCGCCCACCCGGAACTTCCCCGGCGTGGACCTCAAGCCGCGGGTCCTCGGCGTGCAGGTGGAGCCCGACTCGGCGAGCGGACTCGGCCGCGTGGTGCTGATCGGCAACATGGAGTTTGCCACCGACCGCTACCTCGGCAACGCGCCGGACAACGCCACCTTCGCGCTCAACGCGGTGGACTGGCTGACGCAGGACCTGGCCCTGGTGAGCATCCGGAGCCGGGACCGCAGTCCCCCGCGACTCCTCTTCGCCACGCCGACGCTGCAGCAGGGGGTCAAGTACTTCAACCTGGCCGGACTGCCGGTGCTGGTGGCGCTGGTGGGCCTGGTCCGGCTGGTGGCGCGGCGGCGCCGGTCGCTCCAGCCGTGGCAGCCGCTGGCGGGCGGGCAGGGGGGCGCATGAGCCCGACAGTGCTGCGCCGCCTGGTGGTGGTGCTGGTGGTGGCGCTCGCCGCGTGGGGCGGGCTGGTGCTCCGCAACAAGGGCCGCACCGACGCGCCCGCCGGCCTCACGCTGCCCGCCCTCTCCCCCGACCAGGTGGACGACGTGACGCTCGGCGAGGGGCCCGAGGCGGTGCGGCTGCACCGCACCGGCACGGCGTGGACGGTGAACGGGCTCCCCGCCTCCACGGGCGCCGTCGTCGCCTGGCTCAGCGCCGCGCGCGACACCTCGGCGGAGAGCGAGCTCATTGCCCGGAGCCCCGGGCCGCATGCGCGGCTCGGGCTCGACAGCGTCACGGCGCGTCGCCTGACGATCCAGGCCGCGGGGCCACGCTGCTCGACCTCTACGTGGGCACCCGGGGCCCGGAGTTCGAGGGCTTCTACGTCCGCCCCGTCGGCGAGGCCGCCAGCTACGTGCTCCGCGGCGACTTCGCCGAGGGCCTGGCCAAGGCGGCGGACGAATGGCGGGAGAAGATGGTGGCCGGTGTGGCCGCTGCTGAGATCGGCGGCGTCACGGTCCGGCTGGGCCGCAGTTCCATGACGCTGGCGCGGACGGCTGGCCGGTGGACCCTCGCCGGCGCGCCGGCCGACTCGGGCAAGGTGGCGAAGTACCTGGGCCAGTTCGCCGAGATCCGGGCGGCCGGCTTCCCCGGGGCCACCGACTCGCTGGACTTCACCTCGGCCGAGCGGGAGCTGGTGCTGCAGGCGCCGGACGGGCGGACGCTGGAGAGCCTGACCTTCGATTCCACCGAGAGCGGGGCGTTCTGGGTGCGGACCGGGGACGGCGTGGTCTATCGCCTGGACGGCGCGACGGTGGACCGGCTGACCACGGGGATCGGGGTGGTGCGGTAGGGCCAGCTGGGTGGCTGTCGGAACGTACCGAGGCCATACGTACCGGGCATCGGGCTCCGGACTCGATCGGCTGGTTGCGCCGTCGGCGGAGCGAGCCCCGCTGCTCGGATCGAGAGAGCTGCGGCACTACCAGATCTTCCACCACCCCTTCTTGTCCGCCTCCCCGGTGCTGCGCGAGCGGCGCCCGGGTTCCTTGAGGTACTCGGCGGGGACGGGGATGTCGCGGGTGGCGCGGTTCTTCGTGGCGATGTCGGCCAGGTCCTCGGCGAGGGCGGTGGCGGAGGGGTAGCGGTCGTCCGGGTGCTTGGCCAGGAGGCGGAGGATGATCCGCTCGAAGCGCTGGGAGAGGTCCGGCCGCTTGAGGTGCGGCGCCTCGGGCGCGTCCTCCACATGCTGGCGGGCCAGTTCGAACCAGTCCCGCGACTTGAACGGCACCTCCCCGGTGATCGCCCGGTAGAGGGTGATCCCGAGCGAGTAGAGGTCCGACCGCCCATCCACCGCGCGCCCCTGGGCCAGCTCCGGCGAGATGTAGGCCGGTGTCCCGATGGTCATGGCAAACCCGGTGGCCGCCACGTACCCGCTCACCGCCCGGGCGATCCCGAAGTCGGTGAGGACGGTGCGCCCGTCGCTCCCGATCAGGATGTTGTCGGGCTTGATGTCGCGGTGGATGACGTTCCGGGCGTGGGCAAAGGCCAGCGCGTCGGTGACGCCCAGCGCCAGCCGGATGACCTCGGCCTCGGGGAGCGTGGGCTCCTGGGCCTGCCGGTCGGCGAGGCTGCCGGGGTAGAGGTCCATGGCAAACCAGGAGGTCCCGTCGTCGGTACCGATGTCCTCGATGTGGATGATCCCGGGGTGGATGAGGTCCCGGGCAAAGGCGGCTTCCTGCCGGAAGCGGGTCTCGAAGGCGGGATCGGAGGCGTAGCGTGGCTTTAACGCCTTGATGGCAAAGCGTTTACCGTCCTCCCGCTCGGCGGCGTAGACCCACGCGAAGCCCCCCTGACCCAGGAGGCGCTCCAGGCGGTAGGGGCCGAGGCGCCGGCCGGGCGGGGGGGACTCGGTGGACATGCCGGGGTTGCCCGAGGGAAGGTGGAGGGTTATGATGTTGTGCTACTTGAGAATACACTTCACGCGGGCATCCGCCCGGGGCCAGTGCCAAGAGGATACACGCAGCATGGGTTTTGACAAGCAGGCGATCATCGCCAAGCAGCGCTCGCACGAGACCGACACCGGCAGCACGAAGGTCCAGATTGCGTTGCTCACGGAGCGGATCAACTCCCTCACCGACCACTTCCGCACGCACGCGAAGGACCACCATGGGCGCCGTGGGCTGCTCAAGATGGTGGGCACCCGTCGCCGGCTGCTCAATTATCTCAAGCGGAACGATCTGCCGACCTACCGGTCGCTGATCGACGAGCTCGGTCTCCGGCACTAAGCGTATTCTGCGCCCAGGGGCGTCTCGGCCAGCACGGTCGGGACGCCCCTCAACCTATTGGGGTCATCCCCACTGGAACAGGTCGTGAGCGTCCATCGCATCGAAACCACGTTCGCCGGCCGCCCGCTCATCCTCGAGACGGGCCGCCTCGCGAAGCAGGCCGCCGGGTCGGCCTACCTGCAGTTCGGCGACACCGTCATCCTCGCCGCCGTCACCGTCTCCCCGAACGCCAGCACGCTGCCGTTCTTCCCGCTGACCGTCGAGTACCGTGAGCGGACCTACGCCGCGGGCAAGTTCCCGGGCGGGTTCATCAAGCGGGAGACCCGGCCGAGCGACAAGGAAATCCTGGCCGCGCGCATCGTGGACCGGAGCATCCGGCCGCTGTTCCCGGAGGGCTTCAAGAACGAGGTGCAGGTCTTCGTGACGGTGCTCTCCGCCGACCAGGAGAACGATTCCGACGTGCTCGGCGTGGTGGCGGCCTCGGTGGCGCTGGCCAGCTCGCCGGTGCCGTGGAACGGCCCGATCGCGGCGGTGCGGGTGGGCCGGGTGGACGGCAACTGGATCCTCAACCCCACCTTCCAGCAGCTCGAGTTCTCGAGCATGGACGTGACGGTGTCGGGCCTGACCGACTCCATCATGATGGTGGAGGGCGGCGCGCTGGAGATCTCCGAGGCCGAGATGCTCGAGGCCTTCAAGGTGGGCCAGAAGGGCATCAAGGAGCTGCTGGGCCTGCAGGAGAAGATCATCGCCAAGGCCAAGACCGAGAAGCTGGCGTGGGTCAAGGCGGAGCCGGACGCGGCGCTGGTGAAGCGCGTCACCGAGCTCGCCGAGGCCGACATGGCCAAGGGGATCAACGCCAAGGAGAAGGCGGCGCGCTCGCAGAACGTCAAGGACGTGAAGGAGCGCGTCACCAAGGCCCTGGCCGAGGAGTTCCCCGACGCCGGCCGCACCATCAGCAGCATCCTCGAGGACATCGAGTACCGCGTCATGCGCGCCCAGGTGCTGGAGAAGGGCGAGCGCGTGGACGGCCGCGACACCGACACCATCCGGCCCATCAGCATCGAGGCCGGCGTGCTGCCGCGCACCCACGGCTCGGCGGTCTTCACCCGGGGCGAGACCCAGGCGCTGGTGGCCGTCACCCTCGGCACCGCCGACGACGAGCAGCGCATCGACTCCATCGACACCGTGGGTGAGGCGTCGAAGTCGTTCATGCTGCACTACAACTTCCCGCCCTATTCCACGGGCGAGGTGAAGCCGGTGCGCGGCACCAGCCGGCGCGAGATCGGCCACGGGGCGCTGGCGGAGCGGGCGCTGCAGCCGCTGCTGCCGGGCTACGAGGGCTTCCCCTACACGGTGCGCGTGGTCTCGGAGATCCTCGAGTCCAACGGCTCCTCCTCCATGGCGTCGGTCTGCGGCGGCTCGCTCGCGCTGATGGATGCCGGTGTGCCGATCAAGGCGCCCTGCGCGGGCGTGGCGATGGGGCTCATCAAGGAGGGCAAGAAGGTCGCGGTGCTCACCGACATCCTCGGCAGCGAGGACGCGCTGGGCGACATGGACTTCAAGGTGGCCGGCACCGAGGGCGGCATCACCTCGATCCAGATGGACATCAAGATCGAGGGCATGGACATCAAGATCATGGAGGAGGCGCTGGAGAAGGCCCGCAAGGGGCGGCTCCACATCCTCAAGGAGATGGGCAAGGTGGTGAAGACCCACCGCGCCGAGCTCTCCAAGTACGCGCCGCGCATCATCACGATCATGATCAAGCCGGACAAGATCGGCGACGTGATCGGCCCCAAGGGCAAGACCATCCGCGGGATCCAGGAGGCCACCGGCGCCACGATCTCGATCGAGGATTCGGGCATGGTCACCATCTCGTCGGTGGGCGGCGAGGGCGGCGAGAAGGCCCGGCAGATGATCGAGTCCATGGTGACCGAGCCGGAAGTGGGCAAGATCTACGAGGGCCCGGTGAAGAGCACCACCGCGTTCGGCGCGTTCGTGGAGATCATCCCCGGCGTCGAGGGCCTGCTGCACATCAGCGAGCTCCAGCACGGCCGCACCGAGAAGACCGAGGACGTCGTCAAGAAGGGCGACATCGTCAAGGTCAAGCTGCTCGAGGTGGACGAGAAGGGCCGCATGAAGCTGTCCCGGAAGGCGCTGATCCCGAAGGAATAAGCGGCCTCCCGTGGAGACGACCCGGCTGGCCGACGGCCTCTTCCGGACCGACGTCCCGAACGGGCTCACCGTCCTGAGCGAAGTGCTCCCCGGCGTGCGGTCCGCCGCCGCCGGGGTCTGGATCAGGACCGCCAGCGCGCACGAGCCGCGCGCCAAGATGGGGGTCTCGCACCTCCTCGAGCACATGGTGTTCAAGGGCACCGAGCGGCGCAGCGCGCGCCAGCTGGCGCTCGAGCTCGAGGGCCGGGGCGGGGCCCTCGATGCCTACACCTCCCGCGACCACACCAACTACCAGGCCCACGTCCTCGACGCGGACCTCCCGACGGCGCTCGACGTCCTCACGGACCTCGTGCGCCGTCCGCTGCTGCGCGCCCAGGACCTGGAGCTCGAGCGGAACGTGGTGCTCGAGGAGATCGCCACGGTCGAGGACACGCCGGACGACCTGGTCTTCGAGGTGTTCGCCGAGCGGCTCTGGCCGGCGCATCCCTACGGCTACTCGATCCTCGGCACCCGCGAGACGGTGGGCGCCCTCGGCACCGGCGACCTGCAGGCGGTGCACGCCGCGGGGTATCACCCTGCCAACTGCGTGATCGCCGCGGCGGGGCAGGTGGACCACGCGGCGATCCTCGCCACGCTGGAGCGGGAGGGCTGGTTTGCGGGGGAGGCCGGGGCGCCGCCGCAGGCGCCGGTGGTGCCGGCCCCCGCCGTCCGGGGCGGGCTGCACGCCATGGAACGGGACTCGGCGCAGGTGCACCTGGTCTTCGGCACCGACATCTTCCCGTACCGCGACCGGCGCCGGTTTGCGATGTCCATCATCACCAATGCCTTCGGCGGGGGGATGTCGAGCCGGCTGTTCCAGCGGATCCGGGAGGAGCTGGGGCTGGCGTACGCGGTGTACGCGTACCAGCAGTTCTTCCAGGCGGCCGGGGTGCTCGGGGTGTACGTTGGGACCCAGCCCGCCACCGCCGCGCTGGCGGAGGAGGCGATCCGGCAGGAGTTCGCGAAGCTCGCCCGGGAGGCGCTGCCGGCCGAGGAGCTGGTGGCGGGGAAGCGGCAGCTCAAGGGGCAGGTGATGCTGTCGCTGGAGAGCCCGGTGAGCCGGATGAACCGGCTGGCCACGCTGGCGCTGCACGGGGAGCCGTACCGTCCCCTCGATGCCATCCTCGCCGAGATCGACGCCGTCACGGCGGACGAGGTCGCGGCGATCACGCAGGAATTCTTCGATCCGGCCCGCCAGACGGTCGTCCGTCTGGGGCCTGAATGAGGCCGGGGGATCCGTGCCGGCGCCCGAGCCAGTGAGCTCGGCGACCCAACGAGTCCCACCCGCGCCACAACCCTGAGCCACTCGAGCAACCGATGATCATCGGCGTCCCGAAGGAGATCAAGACCAACGAGAACCGCATCGCCCTCGTGCCCGCAGGCGCGGAGGCGTTCACCACGCGTGGTCACACCGTGTACGTGGAGCAGGGCGCGGGGCTCGGCAGCGGCTTCCCGGACGAGGCGTACGTCGCCGCGGGCGCCCAGATCCTGCCCACCGCCGACGAGGTGTGGGCCAAGGCCGACATGATCATGAAGGTGAAGGAGCCGATCGCCGTCGAGTGGCCGCGGATGCGGAAGGGGCAGGTCATCTACACCTACTTCCACTTCGCGGCGGCCGAGGAGCTCACCAAGGCGGTGATCAAGTCCGGCGCCATCGCCGTGGCCTACGAGACGGTCCAGCTGCCGCACGGCGAGCTGCCGCTCCTCACCCCGATGTCCGAGGTGGCGGGCCGCATGGCGGTGCAGGAAGGCGCCAAGTACCTGGAGAAGGTCTTCGGCGGGAGCGGCGTGCTGCTGGGCGGCGTCCCGGGGGTCACCCCGGCGGAGGTGACGATCATCGGCGGCGGTGTGGTGGGCATCAACGCGGCCAAGATGGCCGCCGGCCTCGGCGCCCGGGTGACGATCCTCGACATCTCGCTGGAGCGCCTGCGCTACCTCGATGACGTGCTCCCGGCCAACGTCACCACCCTGTACTCCAACCGCCACAACATCCTCGAGTCCATCAAGCGGGCGGACCTGGTGGTGGGCGCGGTGCTGCTCCCGGGCGCCAAGGCCCCGCACCTGGTGAAGCGCGAGGACCTCAAGCTCATGAAGCCGGGCTCGGTCATCGTGGACGTGGCGGTGGACCAGGGCGGCTGCGTCGAGACCATCAAGCCGACCACCCACGAGAACCCGACCTACTTCGTCGACGGGATCCTGCACTACGCCGTGGCCAACATGCCCGGCGGCGTCCCGCGCACCTCCACGCTGGCGCTCACCAACGCCACGCTCCCCTACGGCCTCAAGCTGGCCCGACTGGGCTGGAAGGCTGCCTGCAAGGCCGACCGCTCGCTGATGCTCGGCCTCAACGTGGTGGAGGGGAAGGTGGTCTATCCGGGCGTCGCGGAGGCCTTCGGGCTGCCGCTGGTGGACGTCGAGACCGTCCTCTAGGTCCCGGGCCGGTGCCCGAGATCCGCATCCTGCGCCTCCCCCACGGGGAGGGGCTCCCCCTGCCGGCCCGGGCCACCCCCGGGTCGGCGGGGTTTGACGTCTGCAGCGCCGAGGAAGGCGACCTGGCCCCGATGGAGCGTCGCCTCTTTGCCACCGGGTTTGCCGTGGCCATCCCCGAGGGGTACGAGATCCCGATTCGCCCCCGATCGGGCCTCGCGCTGCGGCAGGGGATCTCCCTCCCCAACACGCCGGCCACCATCGACAGCGATTATCGCGGCGAACTCAAGGTGGCGCTGGTCAACCTGGGGGGCGCCCCGGTCCGGATCACCCGCGGCATGCGCATCGCCCAGCTGCTGGTGGCGCGGGTGGAGCCGGCGTCGTTCGTGGAGGCCGAGGTGCTCCCGCCGACAGGGCGGGGCGAGGGGGGCTTCGGAAGTACCGGACATTAGGGGGCCTAACCTCCCGTCTTGTCCCAAGTTACGACATTCGTTAGCTTAGGCGTTCGACCTCCCCCTCCACACCCCGATCGCCGCGAGACGCCACCCCGGATGAAGCTGCCCTCCTTTCGCCTCAGTTCGCTCATCCCCGCCAACGAGATCGCGGTGGACCTGGGCACGGCGAACACGCTGATCTACGTGAAGGGCGAGGGCATCGTGCTGAACGAGCCCTCGGTGGTGGCGCTCGAGAAGGCCACGGGCCGGATCAAGGGGATCGGCCTCGAGGCCAAGCGCATGCTGGGGCGCACCCCCGACGGCATCCTCGCGGTGCGGCCGCTCAAGGACGGCGTGATCGCCGACTTCGACGTGACCGAGAAGATGCTCCGCTACTTCCTCAAGACGATCATCGACAAGCACGTCTTCCGCGTGTAGCCGATGGTCATCGTGTGCGTGCCGAGCGGCATCACCGAGGTGGAGCGGCGCGCGGTGCGCGACTCGGCGGAGACGGCGGGCGCCAAGGAGGTGTGGATGGTGGCGGAGCCGATGGCGGCGGCCATCGGCGTGGGGCTCCCGGTGGAGACGCCGACCGGCAACATGGTCATCGACATCGGCGGCGGCACCACGGAAATCGCGGTGATCGCGCTGTCGGG